>CAZMDM010000355.1:0-16187 GCA_964564775.1 uncultured Desulfonema sp.
GACTACCGTCAGAAGCATGGTTTTGGGAATTTCGTCATACGTGATCTCGCCGATTTTGATGCCTCTCTGCTTGCCTCTGCCGACCACCGATGTTTTGGTAACTCCGGGAAATCCGGCTTCCATAAGAGCTGCTAAAACCGCGTCCGCTTTTTCGGGTCTTACAATGGAACGAATCATTATCATGATGGTATTTCTACTTGAATTTATGCGGCAATGCCGTGTTCGATCAGAAGTTTTTCAAGCTGTTCTATCGGCAGAGGTTTCGGGATGACAAACATCTTGTTGTCCTCGATTTTTTTCGCCAATGTCCGGTATTCATCTGCCTGCGAATGTTTCGGATCATATTCGATCACGGTTTTCCGATTGATTTCCGCTCTCTGAACCATATTGTCTCTGGGAACAAAATGAATCATCTGTGTTCCGAGCTTATCTGCCAGTGCCTCGATCATTTCTTTTTCATTATCCACTTTGCGGCTGTTGCAGATCAAGCCTCCGAGCCTGACACCGCCGGCTTCGGCAAATTTCACAATGCCTTTGCAGATGTTATTTGCCGCATACATTGCCATCATCTCGCCGGAAACCACGATATAGATTTCCTGAGCTTTTCCTTCCCGGATCGGCATGGCAAAACCGCCGCACACAACATCGCCCAGAACATCATAAAAAACATAGTCGAGCTTTTCGTCTTCCGCGTACGCACCCAATTGTTCGAGCAGATTGATCGAAGTGATGATGCCGCGTCCCGCACAGCCGACTCCGGGTTCGGGTCCGCCGGATTCCGTGCATAATGTCCCGGAAAATCCGACTTTTCTGACATCACTCAAATCAACATCTTCGCCTTCTTCCCGCAAGGTATCCAAAACCGTTCTCTGCGCCAATCCGCCCAGCAGCAGACGGGTTGAATCTGCTTTGGGATCGCATCCGACAACCATGACTTTTCTGCCCATTTCGGCAAGTCCGGCAACCGTATTCTGTGTAGTGGTGGATTTTCCGATTCCGCCTTTTCCGTATATGGCAATCTTTCTCATAACAATTTTTCCTTTCCTGACGGTGAAAAATCCGTCTGAAGATTTATTAAGCAAATGTCATGCCAAATATTAAAAATATTAAAATAAGATAGTTATAAAAATATGATCTTCAAAATATCATACATTTTTGTAATCTAATGATTTAAATATTTCATTTTTGTATTATATGGGTGATGTTATTTCATTTTTGTATAGTAATGATTCACAGGATCAGGACGGGACTCTGTTTTCGAAACCGTTTTGCAAAAAAAATCGAAAAACCTGCTTGATTAAGCGGATGATACCATATATTCTGTCTGTGCTGAATCGGACTATACTTTATACAAAGGAGACTCCCATGATTATAGGCGTGTTGAAAGAGATCAAGACCAGAGAAAACCGCGTGTCTGTCAGACCGGGCGGTGTTGAAGTGATGAAAAAACACGGACATACTGTTCTGGTTGAGAAAGATGCGGGCATCGGCAGCGGATTTGCCGATGAGGAATATCGGAAAGCCGGAGCTGAACTGATCGAATCTCCTGCCGAAATTTACAAAAATGCGGATATGGTCATGCACGTCAAAGAACCGCTCAAATCCGAATACAAGCTGATCCGCAAAGATCAGATTGTGTTTACTTACCTTCATCTGGCAGCTTCCGAAGAACTGACCCGCGAACTGATCAAGCGCAAATCCATCAATATCGCGTATGAAACCATTCAGAAAAAAGACGGTTCTCTGCCGCTTCTGACTCCCATGAGCGAAGTCGCGGGACGTATGGCAATTCAGGAAGGCGCGAAATACTTGGAAAAAACCACCGGAGGACTGGGGATTTTGCTCGGAGGTGTTCCCGGGGTCGAGCCTGCCACCGTGGTCGTGATCGGCGCGGGTGTTGTCGGAACCAATGCTGCCAAGATTGCCTGTGGAATGGGAGCGAAAGTATATCTGCTGGATAACAGTTTGGACAGGCTCAGATATCTGTCGGATGTCATGCCCAAAAACTGCATTCTGCTCATGTCAACTCCGGGGCTGATTGCGCGATTGGTGAAAACAGCGGATCTCGTGATCGGCGCAGTGCTGATTCCCGGTGCCAAAGCCCCGAAACTGATCAGCAAAAAAATGCTCAAAACCATGAAACAGGGCGCAGTGATTGTGGATGTTGCCATAGATCAGGGCGGATGTTTCGAAACTTCCAAGCCGACCACGCATTCGGAGCCGACTTATATTGTTGACGGAATTGTGCATTACTGCGTTGCCAATATGCCGGGCGCGGTTCCGATTACGTCAACGTATGCGCTGACCAATGCCACTTTGCCGTATGCTCTGGAGCTTGCCGACAAAGGCTGGCAACAGGCATTGAAAGACAATCCCGATTTAAGAGCGGGCGCAAATGTGGTTTTGGGCAAAGTAACCTATAAAGGAGTTGCGGATGCGTTCGGAATGGCGTACACGCCCATTGACAGTCTGCTTTAAAAGTGAGACATGAGACGTGGAAAGCGAGAAAGCAGTTCCCGAAGCGGTTCGGGTAGATCAGATTGAAAAGCGGTTCGGCAGTTTTATCGCGGTGAATAAGATTTCCTTTTCCGTTCGGCGAGGTGAGATTTTCGGATTTTTGGGCCCCAACGGCGCGGGAAAATCCACCACGATCCGAATGCTGTGCGGCATTATCACGCCCAGTTCGGGATCGGGTCATGTCGGCGGCTTCGATATTTTTACGCAATCCGAAGCCATCAAACAGAACATCGGGTATATGTCTCAGAAATTTTCATTATACGAAGACATGACACCGTTTGAAAATATCCGTTTTTATTTAGGAATTTACAATGTGTCCGAAAGCTTATGGAAAGAGCGCACAGAATGGGTATTGGAAATGGCAAAACTGGGCGAATTTCGCAATCGCCTGACCCGTGATCTGCCCCAGGGATGGCGTCAGCGTCTCGCGTTGGGATGCGCGATGCTGCACCGTCCCGGAATCATTTTTTTGGATGAACCGACTTCCGGTGTTGATCCGATTACCCGAAGGCGATTCTGGGCATTTATCGGAGAGTTGACAGAGCAGAATGTAACGGTTTTCGTAACCACGCACTATATGGACGAAGCCCGGAATTGTCATCGGCTGGTGATGATTAACGAAGGTAGAATCGTTGCTTCGGGACAACCGGACGCGATTGTCCGCGAACAATTTCCGAATCAGCCGGACGCGGATCTGAATGATGTGTTTATCAAGCTGATGGCAAGGTGATTCAACAAGAGGTATCACGATATGAAAAAATATTTATGGTTATATATTTTTACCATATTGATTATCGGAATATCCGGCTGCGATTCTTTGTTTGTCAGAGATACCATCGGCATTCCGTCAAAGCGCCCCGCAATTACCTATCAGATCCGTCTGTCAACCGTAACAGACGGGGTTCCGGCAGGATTTGTGCTTTATCTGAAGCGATATCTGTTTGCCGAACTTTCTAAAAGAAAATTGTTGGGAACCGGAGATGAGCATCCGCAGATGGTACATGTTCTGGTCGGATATTACAAAGTCGGAGCTAACATGGGACATGCCGGATCCATGGTGACTATTATGAACGGGGAAGAAATGCTTAAAGATGCGGAAGTCGGCACATCCCTTCAGAAAGTGCGTTCTGTCGAAGATATTGCCAAAGCCCATGCCAAAGATATTGTGAAATTCATCGCGGAGGAAAAGAGAAACTGAAATGATCTTGGAATACAAGGGAAAAGCTCCCAAAATCGGCAAAAATGTCTTTATCGCACCGACCGCAGTGATTATCGGCGATGTAGAAATCGGAGATAATTCAGGTATTTGGTATAACACGGTCATCAGGGCAGATATGTCTGCGATTCGGATCGGCAAAAATACCAATATTCAGGACAATTGCACCCTGCATTCGGATTATGGGAAACCCGCCACCATCGGAGACGGCGTTACCATCGGACACAATGCGGTGGTTCACGGCTGCACCATCGAAGACAATTGTCTGATCGGCATCAACGCATCCGTGCTGAACACTGCAATTGTCAAAACCGGAACCGTTGTGGCTGCCGGGTCTGTGGTCAGAGAAGGTCAGGTTGTGGGTCCGAAACAGTTGGTGATCGGCATCCCCGCGACGCTGAAAAAGGAATTTTCCGAAGAAGAAATCGAGGCACTGAAACTGCCCGCGCTGGTATATATGGAACTTGCCAAGAGCCATGCGGATATTTCTGATTCATAATGAATCCCCCCTCCGCAAGCTGCGGAGAATTATATCCGTAGAGATCAATTCGAGCATATCATATTCCTATGATCTTACTCAAAAAATGCTGACAACAGCGATTTTCTGAAGGCATTTCTGGAACATAAATCCGCATAACCTGCCGCATGGGTTCGATACTGCTGCATATCGGATTCGGAAATTTTCCGCATAGACTTATAAAGCAATTCCGCATTTCCGGATGAAAACAGCAAACCCAGTCCGTATTCACGCACTCGGCGCGCCAGCAGTCCTTCATCCGATACGATTACCGGCTTACCTGCGGCGGCGGCTTTGGACAGGACACCGCTTGATCCGAAGTGTCTGATATACGGAAGCAGCACAACATCGGACGCGCAGAAGCACATATCCGACTCACCATCCGATACATACGCGTTGAGAATTTTTGCCTGACCACGCTGTTCCAACTGACTGAGTCCGTTGATAATTTCACGATTATCTCCCAATCTGCCCGCACATAACAGAAAAAACTCCGAATTTCGAAGCATGGCACGAATCGCCAGATGCAAGCCTTTTCGTTTATCTCCGACACCGTAATGAAGAAAGACAAATTTATCCGAGGGAATATTCAGTATTTTCCGGGCTTCGCTTTGAGAAGTCGAAAAATTTCCGCTCCATGTATCGGGAAGCATATATACCTGAGTCTGAAAACGAGCTGCCTGATTCAGCAGGGTTTCATCTGGCAGAAAAATGCGTTTCAACCATCCGGCATTGCAAAGCTTTCCGAATCCAACAGATTTGATGATATTTCCCGGAGGCAGATACGGATTTTCCAGAAATCTGGGACGAAAATAGATGCCGCTTATTTTTCCGCGAAGGATTTCGGGCGGATAAATTCCGAAAAACGCACGTCTCAGCCATGAGGATGCAAGTTCATCGAAATTGCTCATAAATATTTCGTCAGCCCTGCTTTGCTCAAAACAATCGGCAATGGACTTGCTTTTGCTTCCCCCGCGCCATTTTCCGCTGTGATCATACGCGGAAATCAGATGAATATTCGATAAAATATCCGATAACTGCTGCCTGACCATTTTTTCGGACTCAGGGCGCAGATCCGCCGCAATGGTCAGTTGGATACCTGCTGACAGAAAATCCTCGGCAATATATCTGAGCCAGCTTAAATGATGTCCTCGGGTCTGCGGTTCGAAGATCAGAAGATGTTTCACGATATGACCTTTTTCACAGCAGATAAAACCTGATCTGGCGTGATCTGCTTCATACACCGCGTATCGGCACATTGCCGCCTGAAGCAGGGAACACATGCGGCACGAATCACCCGATGTCCCGCACCGAACGGACCTGTGCGCCAAGGAGCAGTGGGTCCGAACAATGCCACAGTCGGAATATTCACCGCAGCCCCCAAGTGCATGGGTCCTGTATCGGTGGTAATCAGAACATCTGCGATTTCATACAATGCCGCAAGCTCGATCAGTGTGGTTTTACCGGCAAAATTGCTCGCGTTGGTTTTCATGCGGGATAAAATATCATCGATAACAGAAATATCTTCAGGCGCGCCAGTAAAAAAAATGCCTGCCGGATACATTTCATTCAGGCGATCCGCAAGAATAGCAAATTTTTCATTTTCCCAAAGCTTGCTATCCCATTTTGCCATCGGATTGATAGCAATCAGAGGCGATTTGTGTTCAAGCCCGGATTGTCTCAGCAAGGCTTTGGCATTCTCACGATCTTTGTTCTGAATCGGGAGTTTATATTCAATATCCTCCGAATCGATGCCCAATGCTTTCAGCAGATGCAGATAGCGCAAAATTGCATGAAGTTCCATAGATACCGGAGGAACATGCTCATTCAGAAAGATATAACTATATTCATCATGCTCCATGCCTTTTCCGAAGCCAATTTTGCGTTTTCCTTTGGCAAGTGCAATCAGAACACTGCTTTTGAGCAATGCCTGAAAATCCAGAATCACGTCATAATCGGTATCTCTGAGATCGCGGATAAATTCGGATATTTTTCTCATCGCCTGATGTCGCAGACTCGGCGATTTCAAATCGCTTAGCCATCGCTTGCGCTGGGATAACAACACCCGATCAATTGCCGGATGGTTTGCCACCAGAGGATAGGCAGCTTCCTCCACCAGCCAGGTGATCTTTGCATTCGGATAATGCTTTCTGATCGCATTGAGTGCGGGAAGCGTATGAATCACATCGCCGATAGCGGAAAGTTTCACAATCAGGATATTCTGAGGATTTCTGACAGGCATCGGTTTCTCATAACTCTGAAATATTTATTTCGGGTGATGTCGTATATCAAAACGCCGATGATGTCAATGAATTTAGTCCGAACATCTATCAAGTCCTTGACCTGCCCACAAGTCTCTGATAAACATAAGTCATGTACTGGAAAACAATACTCGGCATTATCAGCATTCTGATTGTCGGCGGCGCATTATTTTATTATCTGTCGCTGTCGCTGTGGTTCAAGGCATTGTTGTCAGGGATATGGATCAATCCGCTCAGATTTATCCGTCTGCGCTTTCAGGAAGCGGAGCCGGAGCAGATTGTTCTGCCGATGATTACCGCATATCAGGCAGGCATCAATGTTCCCATTGCGCGACTCGAATCCCATCATCTGTCAAAAGGAAGCGTGGAAAAAGTACTGAAGGCATTGATTATCGCCAGAAAAGCAGGAGTTCCGGTCGATTTTTCAAAAGCCTCCGCGATCGATTTGGCGGGTTTCGATGTGGTTCAGTTTGTACAAAACTATGTAACCCCGAAGATGATCAAAACTCCCAAAGTAACCGCTGTGGCAAAAGATGGGATACAGCTGACGGTTACCGCAAGAATAACTGCACAGACCAGTTTCGATCAGATTGTCGGCGGCGCGGGAGAGGAAACGATTCTGGGTATGGCAGGGGAAGATATTGTGGCTACGGTCGGTTCCGCAGAATCGCATAAAGATGTTCAGGCAAATCCCGATCTGATTTCCAATAAAATCCTCAAACGCCTTCAGGATCCGGAACGGTCGAAGATATTGGCATACAAAGTGATTGCAGTGGATATCGACGATATCAATATCGGCAAAAATATCGGCGCGGAACAAAATATCAGAAGAGCCGAAGCCGAAAAAAAGATCGCTCAGGCAAATGCCGAGAAAAAAGAACATGAGGTAAGAGTTCTGATTTTGGAGAAAAAGGCTGCTCTTATAGATGCCGAAGCACAGGTTCCCAAAGCCATTGCTGCTGCCATTCGGGAAGGGAAAGTGGATCTTAGAGAATACTATCGCATGAAAAATATTATTGCCGATACCCGGATGAGAGATTCTATGGCATCTTCGGATATGCTTTCCGAAATTCTGGCAGAACAGGAAGAAGAATCCACGGAAGAGCGTCAGGAACAGAAAAAGGAGCAGTAAAGTCCCGCATAATAGCCCGGAAATTCATTTCCGAGAAATATCAGTTCGGAACATTGGAAAAATCATTCGACTCGCCGATATTGACAATGCAGACTTTTTTCGAATCGTTTTTGGCGATTTTCTTTTTTTTGGCAATAATATTGCTGATATATTCGGAAGAACAGATCGTTGTCCGCTTCGGAGGCAGGTACAGAATCACCGCACTGACGGTCAGCAACGGAAATGTGGTCGTATTGCCGTTTCTGTCTTTGGCAATGATGTATCCGTTTTCTATGGCATCCTGATCATAAAAGCTTTCGACATTATTGCGGAATTGCTTTGTCATTCTGAGAACGAGATCATAAACCTTTTCAAGTCCGAGTCCCTGAATTCCCATAAAAAAATCATCTCCGCCGATGTGTCCTGCAAATCTGCCGTTCAATGTCCATGCTCTGAGCAATTCGGCAAACAGCAGTATCACCCGATCCCCGCGTCGGAATCCGTAAGTATCATTGAAGGGTTTGAAATTGTCCAGATCGAAATAGACAAACGCATATTGAGAATCCGCATCATGCAGTGATTCGGAAATATATCGGTGAATCAGGGTGTTGCCCGGAAGCTTGGTCAGCGGATTCTGATCTCTGGCGATAGCGACATTTTTTTCATTGAGAACTTTCAGCAAAGACCTTGCGCTGAGAAAACCTTTGTATTTGAGATTATCAACAATGATAATGCCTTCCATGTTTTCATTATGGGAATAGATTTCCAGAATTTTTTCAACAGGCGTATGAATATCCGCAATCGGATACTTGGTGATGAATTTGCTCAGATTTTTGCCGATAGCCGGATTCTGAAGCAATTCCGCTCCGTAGCGTGAAAAAGTATATTCCTTGAAACTTTTTTCGCTGATAATGCCGAGCGGCTCATTATTGTTGTTGACCACCGGAAAAAGGGGGGAACTGTTTTTGCTTTTGAACTTCTCTACAATTTCAAAGGCATTGCTATCACTCGAAATCGGCTTGATATATTCTATCTCCGTATCGATTAGTTTCTTATCGCCGAACTTGTCTTTGCGCCGATCTTTTTCGCAAAATTCCCGGATATGATCATAACGCTTCAGAAGTTTGCCGAGGTTTGTTTCGGGATATTGAATCAGATAGCCCTGAATCAGATCACATCCGATATTGAGGCAGCTGTAATATTCTTCTTTGGTTTCAACGCCTTCAGCCACTACAATACTGCCCATGACATGCGCGAGATTGACAATGCTCGACACAAATAGCCGTTTGTTGGGATCATGGGTAACATCCTGAATAAAAAAGCGGTCAATCTTGATAAAATCGGGTTTGGTATAATACAGCAGTTTCAGACCGGCAAAGCCAGTGCCGCAGTCGTCAACCGCAATTTTGAATCCCTGGGAACGATACGCGTTGAGAATATCAATTGTCTTTTTGGCATGGGGCAGCTCATGACGCTCGGAAATTTCAAAGCAAAGCGAATCCTGAGATAAATTATGATATTTCAGTATATTGACCGTATTGCCCGGCTTATAGGCTTTGGCGCTCAGCACCCGGTTATCCAAATTGAAAAACAGTTTGACATGATCTTTCCATTCCAATTGCGAGAATTTGCAGATGGCTTTTTCCCGCAATGACAGTTCCACGGCATACAGGACATGATCCTGATATGCCCGGTCGAACAGATCATCCACAGAGGCAAAGCCGGCTGCTTCGAAATTTCGCAGCAATGCTTCATAGCCGTAGCAGATACCAGTGTGAATATTCACGATGGGTTGCAATGCGAAATCCGTATATGAAAGGCGTGAAAGCCAGTCTGAACCGAGTGTTTCTGTTGTCATGTTTTCTGTTCCGTTGTCTGATAGGTATCGAAATGTCATTATTTAGGTGATACTGTTTAAATTTGGGTTAAATATGAATAAAAAATCGCTTAACTCGGTATTTGTGTCGATGGCAGCATCCTTCATGCAGACATTTTCAAAATTTTCTGCTACATATTATTATCGAATTTTATAAAATATATTTCGGACATTGGAACCCGAAACTCATAGCGGTCCGAACCTCGCTGTTCAGGATTGAAATATTGCCGATCCTGTCCCGGTTTGGACAGAACAGGGGAGAGTAATGAAAACCAGCAGATTTTTCAGAACCTGTATCTTGTCGGGAATACTGTTGGGTTTGGCGATTTCTTCGTTTGCCCAGGAAAGCCCGAAAGACCTCAGAAGCAGACTTGATGAAGAATTCCGATGGCTCAGGGAGGAAGCCATGGAAGTCGTAACAGTTGCCACCAAGACCAAAATGAAGATTGACGAAGCTCCTTCGATTGTATCTGTGATTACCCAAGAACAGATTAAAAATTCCGGTGCAAAAAATCTTAAGGAAGCACTCGGGCAGGTGGCAGGATTTTATCTGTACGACAGGAGTACATACCCGGATATCATCGCAAGTATCAGAGGAATCAGCAGCAGCGGAAATGCAAGTGTTAAGCTCATGATTAACGGGCATTCTACGGAAACCCCGTCCAATCAGAATTTCGGCTGGCTGATCGGTTTTCCGGTGGAACTGATCCGAAAAATCGAAATTATCCGGGGACCCGGCGCCGCTCTCTACGGCAGTTCGGCAATGAACGGTGTTATCAATATCATTACCGAAGATGCCGATGATCCGTCGGCAGTATCTGCAGCTTACGGCAGTTTCGATACCTATCGGGGAACGCCACAGTTGTCGCATTCTGCAAAAAATTTCAGGCTATTCCTGTTTGCCGATCATATTTCAAGCGATGGTGATCCACAGATGATCGGAAAAGATTATGCGTCTGCTGTATTTCCTCCCGGCTACAGTTTTGCTCCCGGATATACGAATGAGGATTTCCGATATGATACCTTTTTTACCAAGCTTTCCTATAACGATATCCGCCTGACCGGCTTTTTCAAATTTTCAAACAATGAGCCTCTGATAGGCATACAGAACGCGTTGACCGATGAAAACGATGTGTCTGATAAAAATGCGTTTATAGAAGCAGGGTATGAAAAAATGGTAAGCGACAAAATCAGCCTCTCTGCCAAAGCATATTATGATTACAATATGTATTCGCCGTTTTATGAGGGGTTTGATCAGAAAACATCCGCATTATTTGGTTTTCCTTCAGGAGAATCGATGGTCGGAGAAGCGGAGTCGAAATCGGGAAAGATCGGCAGTGAACTCATGATGAATGCGAAACTTCCGAACAATGCAGAAATCACTGCGGGATTTCTGTTCGAGTATATGAGAGGATATGATATCAGACAGATCGCAAACGCCAATCCGACCGGAAAGCCGATCGTTCTGAACGGTGTTACTTATATGCCGATGCAGTATCTCGGCGGCATGAGGGATATCAGCGACTCATATAACTGGATGGATGATGATAAACTGAAACGAACCGTATATGCGGGATATATTCAGGGAACTTGGGATATCACGGAGGTATTCTCGCCTCTGAAGCGGATCGGAAAAAACCTGACTCTTACAACCGGACTTCGGTATGATAACTACGATGATGTCGGAGATAGCCTCAATCCGCGTATAGGGCTTGTGTATGCGCCAAATGACAGATTGTTTTTCAAGCTGCTTTATGGACAGGCATTCCGTGCGCCCGGATTCAACGAGATGTACACTGAAAACAATCCGGCAATTATCGGAAACCCAAATCTGAAGTCCGAAACGATAAAAACTGTCGAGTTACAGACCGGCGTCAATATGACCGAGCAGATTACTGCGAGTCTAAATTTCTTCCATATTCGCAAAGAAAATACCATACGCCTCTATCAGAATGCTTATACCAACTGGGGAGAAATCGAATCTCAGGGTATGGAAGGCGAAGTTCGGGCGTCGTTTGACAGGCATCGCTATGCGTATTTCAACATGACATTCCAGAAAGCAAAAGATATTACCCATGAGACTGCCGTTAGCGGCGGCACGGCTTATACTCAGGAAGATTTCGATCTCGGAGCCTATCCCGAAGTTATGGCAAATCTGGGAATCAACTCCGAAATCGGAAAGTATATCAAGGCCAATATCTGGGTCAGCTATATCGGTTCGATTGGGCGCATCGGCAAAATGCAGATAGCTTCTGACGGAACTGTTGAAAAGGCTGACAGCAGAGACCCGATTGACCGTTATGCTCTGACGAATATTTCGCTGATTTTCCGAAATTTCGATTTTGCCAAAGGCTGGGAATTTCAGATCACGGGCTATAATATTTTCAATGCAAACCAGACAGACCCCGAACCGGATGGGGCATTGCCGAATGATCTGCCGAGATGGGGCAGGCAGTTTATGGGAAAAATTACTTATACATTCTGATTTGAGATGCAAGGATGATGAAATATCCGGCAAAATCGGCGGATAAAAACACTGGACAAGCTGAAAAGAGTCTTGTAATAGAAAAAGACACGCTCTTCATCTCCGATAACGAAAGAAGCATCATGGAAGAATTTTTTCAACAACTGACCAACGGACTTGCGGTAGGCGGTATTTATGCTCTGATTGCGCTGGGATATACGATGGTCTATGGCGTATTGAAACTCATCAATTTCGCACACGGCGATATGTTCACCATCGGAGCGTATCTGGGCTTGACGCTGCTCACCTCACTGGAACTGACCAAACATATCGGTACATTTACCGGCGTACTGCTCTTAGCTGTGATGATTATGATCCTGATCGGCACGCTCGGCATTGTGCTGGATCGCGTGGCATATCGTCCGCTGAGAGAATCTCCGAGACTGTCCGCAGTAGTGTCCGCTCTCGGTGCATCCATATTCCTGCAAAATATGGTCATGCTGATTTACGGCGCACGGTTTCAGGTCTATCCGCAGGATATTCTGCCCAAATTGGCGATTACGATTCTGGGACTGCCCATACCGCTCATGCGGATTCTGATTGTGTTGGCATCCGTGATTCTGATGCTGGCGTTGTATTTTTTTATTCAGAAAACCACCATCGGCACCGCGATTCGTGCAGTAGCCATAGATCAGGGCGCGGCAAGACTCATGGGAATTGATGTGGATAAGGTGATTATGATCGTGTTTCTGATCGGTCCCGCGCTGGGTGGCTCTGCCGGGCTGATGGTGGGCTTGTATTACGGTCAGATCAACTTTACGATGGGCTGGATTTACGGACTCAAAGCATTTACCGCAGCGATCATGGGCGGCATCGGCAATATTCCGGGAGCCATGGTCGGCGGCATTTTACTGGGCGTGATCGAGGCAATGGGCGCGGCGTATATTTCGATAGCATGGAAAGATGCGATTGCCTTCTGCGTGCTGATTCTGATTCTCATCGTGCGTCCCACCGGACTTCTGGGCGAGCGGGTAGCGGAGAAAATATAATGGAAAAACGAACAATTATTTATATAATTTTGTCTGCAATTTTACTGGCTTCTCCCCTGTTTTTGGATGCGTACTGGGTGGAGGTGTTGAACAGCGTGGGTATGTATGCGATTTTGGGCTTGAGCCTGAATCTCATTGTAGGACACACGGGCTTGTTCAATCTGGGTCATGCCGCGTTTTATGCCATCGGCGCATATACGGCTGCGATTCTCAACACAAAATATCATATTCCGATATTGCTGCTCATACCGGTCTGCGGGTTGACTGCCGGAATCTTTGCAGCGATCATTGCCCGACCGATTATTCATCTTCGCGGCGACTATCTGTGTATCGTAACGATCGGTGTGGGCGAAATTCTGCGAATCGCGCTGATCAACAATGTGTTCGGAATCACCGGCGGCTCAAATGGCATTTTCGGCATCTCCCGTCCCAATCTCTTCGGCTTTATTATCCGAAAGCCCGAACATTTCTTCTATCTGATCTGGTTTTTTGCAGCAATAACGGTATTTTTATTTGATCGTCTCGAGAAATCACGGTTTGGACGGGCGCTCAATTATCTCCGAGATGATGAAGTCGCGGCAGAAGGCAGCGGCATCAATACCGCTTATTATAAGCTTGCCGTATTTGTTCTGGGCGCGGCATGGGCAGGTATGGTCGGCAATATTTTTGCAGCCAAAATGACGATTATCTCACCGGAATCGTTCAATTTTTGGGAATCGGTAGTTATGTTCACGCTGATTATTCTGGGCGGATCCGGCAGCATTCCGGGCGTGATTCTGGGCGCGTTTCTGCTGGTCGGACTCCCGGAGGCATTTCGGGGATTTGCCAATGCCAGAATGATGGTGTTCGGCGCGGCAATGGTGGCGATGATGATCTTTCGCAATCAGGGCATTTTGCCGCCAAGACCGAGAAGTTTCTGCGTGGAATGAAATTCCGATTCCGAATTTTTTGCAAGTCATGGAAAATTTTTCAAAATCGGAAACATCAGGGATAATCACTTGACACAGAACATGAGTTCGTATATGCTTAAACGTTACAATTGATGTGATTTTAGTAAAAGTTATCGAAAAATACAATCGAATTTAAGGGGGCTACTGCGGGACCAGAAATGTTTTCCGGCGAGATCGATGTTATTCATATCATAATGAAAGCCAGCCTGATGGTGCAGTTGGTCATGCTGGTACTGCTATTTTTCTCCGTATCCTCATGGGCGATCATTCTGATCAAATTCTTTTATCTGAGAAGAGCGTACAGAGAATCCGATTTTTTTTTGGAAGTATTTTGGGAAAGCCGGGACTTGTCTGTTGCGTTTAAAGAGGCAAAAGAACTGGAAGGCAGTCCCATAGCCCGAATTTTCAGTTTGGCGTATGTTGAGCTGAAAAAATCCACACAGATCACGGAAAGCGGATCCCCCGATATTCGCGGCGGTTTGGACAATATCAAACGGGCATTGCGCCGCGCGATCAATACCGAAGTTACCCAGATGACACAGATGGTGCCGTTTCTGGCAACTGCCGGCAATACCACGCCGTTTATCGGACTGTTCGGAACCGTATGGGGCATTATGGGATCGTTTCACAGCATTGGCTTGAAAGGTCAGGCAAGTCTGGCAACCGTTGCTCCCGGTATTTCCGAAGCCTTGGTCGCGACTGCGGCAGGTTTGGCAGTCGCTATTCCTGCGGTTATTGCATTCAATTATTTCATGCAGAAAATCCGATATATCGAATCCGAACTTCAGAGTTTTTCAGCCGACTTTCTCAATATCATCGAACGTGACATTATCGGCGCAGGCGCAAAAGGGAGTATCTGATTTATGGCAATGGGAACCAACGATGACCGGCTGCTGTCGGAAATCAACGTAACGCCTTTTGTGGATGTCATGCTGGTACTGCTGATCCTATTTATGGTCTGCGCGCCCATGATGGTTCAGGGGGTGGATGTGTCTTTGCCCAAAGCCACTGGCAGCCCGCTTCAGACCGAAACCGATCATCTGGTTGTAACAGTTGATAAAGATGGCAAAGTATTTATTCTCGAAACCTCGATTCCTTTGGAAGGTCTGAAGGAAAAATTGTCCGCGATTTTGCAGAGTCGTACGGATAAGACCGTATATTTCCGGGCGGATCAGAATGTTTCTTACGGAGTCGCCATGCAGGTTTTATCCGAAATCAGAGCGGCTGGAGTAGATAAACTCGGCATGATCACCGAACCCGGGATCGAATCTGGCAAGGAGAAAGGCAAACCTCAGAAAGCACATAGCTGAAGGGGGCGGGTATGTACGATGAAGATTTAGAGGGATTCGGACGACAGAATGATTCTTCTTCGTTATTCTGGTTCTTTATCGTTTCCGCGATATGTCATCTGCTGATAGCAGCCGGATTGATTTTTCTGCCGGATATTCTGCCGAGAGAGCGGATTTATCAGCCATCCTCATTTGTAGTAGATTTGGTTGCGCCTCCGGGACCGCCGCCCAAAGCGGAAAAGCATACGCCGATCCGAAAACCGATTGCTGCCGCACCTCAGCCGGAAGTGAAAAAGCCGGAGCCGGAGGTCAAAGAGCCTGAAACTCCCAAACCTCAGCCGCCCCCGGAAACCGAAAAGCCCAAAGAAAAAGAGGCGGTGAAAAAAGAAGAGCCTCTGGTTCCGCCGGAAGATGCGGAAATATCTTTGGCAAAAAAGCATGAGGAAGCGCCGAAAAAGGTAGAAAAACCCAAAGAAACTCCGAAGCCTCATCCGGTTGCGGAAAAGCCCAAAACCGATGATATGGAGAAAGCTAAAAAAAACTTGCAAAATACACTGGCTCGTCTTAAAGATAAAAGCAGACGGATGAAAGAACTTGAGAACAGAGTCAGAGATTCCGAAGTACCGGAATCGGATGATGATGAACCCGCAGGCGGTCATCCGGCAGGCGTGGCAGGCGGTACCGTAGGTGGGGGCGGGCACATGGGCGATCTTCCCGATTACTGGGTGGCGCTGCGCCGGTCTCATAGCGCAAAAACCAGGTCATATCCTGACTCGCTTTCGGCGTCGCCAGCCAACGCTCCGGCGTTTTTCAATCTCAGTGCATCGCCGGGCCTAGACATCAAAATAGACTGGTTCGAAACAAGACCGCGTAAACACTTACTTGCTGTCTGACGTCATAATGCACGTATGAATCTAAATGCGCTTCCGCCGCCTCC
>CAZMDM010000356.1:0-4731 GCA_964564775.1 uncultured Desulfonema sp.
TGAATATTTTTATTGTTTTCCTGAGCTTTTGATCCGAATATCGACGGATCCATAGCATCCTGACGAGGCATAGTCAGAACCAGATCACAGTTTCGTTTGGATAAGGCTTCGAAGGCTTTTTCCGCATTGGTAACATAGGTCAGACGGGGCGTGCGGGAAAGATTCAAGCCCAGATATTCGTGGATAATGCGCTCGGTGAGCGGCTCGTCTTCTTCCATGATAAACGCGTCATACAGACTCGATACCAGAAGAATTTCACTCACCCGCTTTTTCATCAGGTCATAATAGACCTTGAAGGACAGATCGAAATCATCCATAACGGCAGTTCAAAGTTCAAAGTGCAAAATTAAAAGCCCCGAAATAAATTTCAGGGCTATAAGCTCAAGCAGGCTGAAGCCCAGCTATTGAACAGCCCGTTTCAACGGGCTTCAGCTTATAGCCGGGCGATTTATCGCTCGGCTCAAGTGCAAAGCCGAAGTGAAGATCACACACTTTGCACTTTGCATTTTAAATTTTGCACTGTTTTTATATGATTTTCGTGGGCGGCTCATCTTTTGCCATCAGCACAATATCTCTGGGATTGCACAACTGATTCGGAAGCTCTGCCACACGACCGCAGGAAATACAGACAAAATTGATATTCTGCAATTTGGGTTTGCAGATATGTCTAGGATCATCGGTCAGGGTGGAACAATGTTCGCACTTGTAAGCTTCATTCAGATTGACCGGAGCGCACAGATGTCCTCTGTCATGCGCGGTTTTGCCGCAGTTTTTACAGATATGACCTTTGTCTTCCATAGCTGAAATCTCCTTTGCAGATTGAGTGTCAAGCCGATGCAGAAAAACATAATCGCTTTTCAGAGAAGGTCAAGGGGGCATTTATCCGATATTGCGCTTGACATATATAGGGTATGGTGTAAAAATATTAAGCGATTTCTGAAGAATACCTTCAAGGATAACTTGTAAAAAGCCGAATCAGAAATTTGAAACGGAGGCAATATGAGATTAAGTATTGTTGCATTGTTCGTGATAGCAATATTTTCCGCAAATGTCGGTATGTGTCAGGAAAATATGATCGATTTTAAAGACAATACCTTTGTCATGGCGATATTCAGACCGGAAAATGATTATCTGGGAAAGTGGTGGAGACTATCTTATTCAGAGATATTCAGGCGTCTCGGCATAAAAGTCGAATTCAGAGATTATCCGAAAAAACGGGTCAGTATGGAAGCGGATGCCGGAAATGTTGACGGGGAAGCCGGAAGAGTTTTCAGTTATGCCGATGAACATCCGAATCTCATCCGTGTTTAAGAACCTCTTTTGTATTCGAATTTTTCCGCATTTACAGCAAATGATTCCATACCGGCATTGAATGGCTGGAATAGTCTCAAAGGCACGGAATACAGAGTCGAATATCAGAGAGGAACAGTAACTTGTGAGGATAACCTACCCAAAGTTATCAGAAAGGAAAATCTTTCGATCATCACGGAGCAGATTCAAAGTTTGAAAAAACTGATTTCAGGCAGAATCGACTTATTTGTGGATGAGGAATCCGGCGTGCTTACATTGCTGCAAAGTCCCGAGTTCAAAGGCAGTAAAATCCGATCTGTAGGTATCATGGAATCTATTGTTATCTATCCGTATCTGCATAAAAAACATGCGTCTTTGGCTCCGAAAATGGCTGAGATTATCAAAACCATGAAAACAGAAGGATTGATCGAGCAGTATCGTAAGGCGGTTGAAAAGGAATTGGGCATCGTGAGATAGCAAAATATCTGCAATGAACGCTGCAATGACGGACAACACTTGCAGCGTTCCGGTGAGCAGACATGCCAATTGAGATACTTCATCGGATCAATTACAAACTTCAGGTTCCGAGCAGCAGTTTTCTGAGTTCGGGTCCCACAATTCCATCAGGTGCCAGTTTCCGGTCTTTCTGAAACTGCATTACCGCATCCCGAGTGCGCGGACCGAAAGTTCCGTCTACAACTACCTTGTAATTCAGCTTTTTCAGGGCTTCCTGAATCTTGATCACATCATCCCCGCGCATATACGGCGTTTTCAGTTCGAGAATACGGTATAGCTGATCTGCGGGCGGAATCTGAAGCGGATACTGATCTATCAGACGCGAATCTTCGCATTCCAATTGCGGCACTTGGGAATATCCGCTATAACTCAATGAATTTTTTATTTTTTCAACAAGATTCGCTCGGGTAATGCGACCTTGTGTATCGCGAAAATGCTTGCAGAAAAAATAAGTGAACGCGCCGTTGTAAGTTCCGCCGATTTCCGCATCTGCGGAGGTCTGGTCTGATCGGCAGCCTGCCCAGAGAATATGTTTTGCCGTACTCCGATCGCGTGATTTGAAGCTTTTGGTAGGTTTGAGCTTGTGTTCTTCGCCTTCATGCCTGAGCATAATATCCAGAGGCGCTCTCAGATATCTGGCTTTATACGGATTTCTGAAATCTCTGGTACCATCTCCCGAATGACAGCAATCCAGAAATACTTCCAACAGACAGCCTTCGGGAAGGCTTTTGAACAGTTTTCCCAGATCGTCATCCAAGATATATCCGTTATCCCAACTCAGATCTGCGGGGCAGAGAATTTCATCCAGATGATCCTGAAGTTCATCACCGTCCCTGTCCCGAACCTGAGAGCCATGTCCTGAGAATTGGAAGACCATATAATCACCGGATTTCGCATTCTTAACCATCCAGTCCAGACGATCCATGATATTTTGTTTGGTGGCACGGGCATCCAGCAGAACACGGATGTCGTCATTGGTGAATCCCATAAAATCCTTGAGAATATTCCGCATGTTGGTAACATCGTTCACGCAGCCTCTCAGATCATTGCCATCTCCTAGATAATCATTGATGCCGACCAGCAACGCTCTTCTTGCCATAGCCAAACCTCCTTTGTTTAAACATAAGTCCGATGATTCAAAAAGAAAAAAAATAATTACTCATACTTTATGGTCTGTCGGATTTCAATCTGAAACTGATTTCGGAACGTAATTTTTCAGAATCGTTCTGAAAAATCCGAATCGCTGATCCCGGCAATAAATTGCGGAGCTATTCTACAATAGCCCGGAAATTCATTCCCGGAATTCGGTGGGTTGAGCAGAATCAGTAATATGATCTTCGCCGCCGACTTCCCGAACTTCTGGATCCCATGATATAGCCTATTACCAATATGCCCACACCGATCAGTGCGCCTTTGATGATCTGGTTCATTTCAAGATTTTTGATAATATCAATCATATCCGATGCTTTCTTAGGGTCTTCCCGTCTGACCTCTTCTTTTTTCGGTTCAGGCTTGGGAACTTCCTTTTTGGGTTCGACAATCGGCTTCTCTGATTCGGATTCTGGTTTCACTACTGTCTTCAACTCGGCAATGGCAGCGCTGAGTTCTCTGATTTTCTTCTGTTTTTCAGAGGATTCAGCCAAAAGCCGCTCATTTTCCGCTTTCAGCCGCTTGTTTTCCTCACTCAGAGCGGCATTTTGCTCGGGAGTTTTATCCGCGGACTTCTTTTTCACCATCTCTCTGAGTTCCTTCACTTCGAGCGAATTGGGTTTTTTGTTGGTTACAAAGCGGTTGGCAATCCATCCTTCTCTGCCATCGGGCAGTTTTATATAAGACCAGTCATTTTCGACTTTAATCACCTCTACGGGTCCTGCCTCGATCATTTCCGTCATTTTATGATTGAATCCGGGGTCCTGTCTCAGACCGAGCTTGATGGTATCGTCCACATACATGGTTTCGGCATGAGCCGTTACAGTTATCAGACATATTCCGATCAGTATTTTCCACTTCATGCGCCGTTTCTCCTTTTCGAACTCTCTGCCATCCGATAAATTTCCTCATACACCGATGTTGTTTTCGCCCAAGTACGATTTTCCTTGACCCACGCCAAGCCGCAGGACTGAAGGCGTTGTTTCAGGTCATCATTTTTCAGCAGCAGATCGAGCGAGTCTGCCAATGCGTCTGCATTTCCTGCTGGAAACAGAATGCCGGTTTCATTATGATGCACCAGTTCTTTATGACCGCCCACATCGCTCGCAACAAACGCCTTACCCATTGCCATAGCTTCCAAAGGCTTGAGCGGTGTTACCAATTCGGTCAGACGCATGGCATAGCGCGGATATGCCAGAATATCCACCAGCGAATATACGCCGGCAATCCGGCTGTGATCAATTCTTCCCGGCATAATGACTTTATGAGCGATATTCAAAGCCTGAATCTGCGCTTTCAGTTCTTTATCTGTTTCGCCACCGCCGACCAGAAGCAGCACGGCTTCGGGATGTTTATCAGCAATTTTGGCAAACGCGTCCACCAGCAGATCCAGTCCTTCGTAGCGATAAAAAGAGCCGATGAACGATATGACCTTTTGCCTTTCAGATTCCACGCGTTCAGATATTCCCCATCCGGCGGACAGGGCTTGAAATCTTCGGGATGGATGGCATTGAATACTGGTGTAATTTTTTCTGCCGGAATCCCGCGCCCGATCAGATCATTTCGGATTCCATTGCATAACACGCAGACATGAAATGCTTTTTTGCAGACAAAGGTTTCAAGCGATCTGACAATCCGGTATTTCATCGAATTTTCAGAATATGTTTTGTGATCTACGGCAGCGTCTTCCCAAAATGCCCAGATTTCGTAAATAACCGGAATATTCATTTTCCATCCGACCCAAAGCGCGGGAATAGCATTGAGTACCGGCGAGTG
>CAZMDM010000357.1:0-6519 GCA_964564775.1 uncultured Desulfonema sp.
CTTCTTTGTGATGTGCCTGCCATGTAATTCCGGTAAGAGACAAAATTCGTTCTCTGCCGGCTTCCGACACACAGCCTTTGGCAACATTTCCGACAGTACATTTTATTTCCAAACCTTCAGGAAAATTTCTCAGCATCTCCTCAGCCGCATTTTTTCCATACATCGGGATAATATCGGGATGTCCCTTTTCAATCGGATTGACAATCGCACCGACACGCTCTGCAAGACTTACTGCAAAGATTGCTCCGACTATACTGCTGAGAGTTTTGAAATCAATATGCTGATACAGAGAGAAAGGTAAATCTTTCAAACGCTCTGATACGAGAATCGCAGCATATTCAATATCTTCAGCATTCACTTCAAATCCGCAGTGAATAACGCTTTTCTTTATTTTATAACATTGAGGGGCGGATGCGGCTGGCAGAGACGATTTCTGAAAATCGGAAAAAAGCTGGCTGACACGAATCTGAAGGGCATCGGCAATTGTCCTGATATTGATAAGGCTTATATTGCGTTTTCCCAATTCGACATCACTGATATATGTTCTGTCAAGATTACACCTGAAAGCAAGTTCCTCCTGAGAAAGACCATAGTCATGTCTTAAACTGCGAATTTTTTTGCCGACAAATCTGAGTATATCATTCTGATCCATAGCAGAATAGAATCTCAGATTACCGGCTATAAGTCTATGGACTATAAGTTACAAAAATCAAATTTCAGAGTTGATATTTTTATAAAATATATTTGATATAATTATAAAAATATCAAATAGAGATTTCTGATCAATAAGATTGCTGTTCCAGCATTCTGACGATCTCCGATGTGAGCTTATCAAGCCCCTGCTTATCCGCAGCAGAAATCCGCAGCAGCGTCTCGCCGGAAAATTGTGCTTCGAATCTGTCCGCGTTTTCCGAGGCTTCGGGGATATCGAGCTTATTCAGTACGACAAGCTGAGGTTTTACAGACAATGCGTCATTATACAAGCTCAGTTCGCGATTGATCATTTCATATCCGGCAAGCGGATCAGCTGGATCGAGACAAGACGCGTCAATCAGATGAACCAGAATGCGGGTGCGCTCGATATGTCTCAGAAATCGGGTTCCCAGTCCCGCACCATCATGCGCGCCTTCGATCAGTCCCGGAATATCTGCCATCACAAATGGCTCGCCCCAGGGAGGATTCACCACGCCCAAATTCGGCGTCAGGGTCGTGAACGGATAATCCGCGATTTTGGGTTTGGCAGAGGACATCGCCGCAATCAGGGTGGATTTGCCGGCATTGGGAAGTCCGATAATGCCGACATCCGCGAGCAGCTTCAATTCCAGAATGATTTTAAGAGATTGTCCTTCTTCGCCGGGCTGGGCAAACCGAGGTGTCCGATGCGTGGAAGTTTTGAAATGCGCGTTGCCTTTCCCGCCTCTGCCGCCTCTGACCACGACAAACGTATCCTCATCCTGTGTGAAATCTTTGAGGATATCGCCGGTTTCCGCATCTTTGACCAGAGTTCCGACCGGCACTTCGAGAACAATGTCTTCCGCGCCTCTGCCGGTCATCAGTTTCGGCTTGCCGCCGCCGCCGTTTTTTGCCTCAAAATGATGCTTGAAGCGGAAATGATACAGGGTGCGCTTGCGGGAAGTGGCTTTCAAAATCACATCCCCGCCTTTGCCCCCATCCCCCCCGTCCGGTCCGCCTTTGGGGATGAATTTCTCTCTCAAGAAACTGACGCATCCTGCGCCGCCGTTTCCGGACCGGACTGAAATCACCGATTCATCAATGAATTTCACGCTGCATATACGCTGACCTGTTTTTTGTCGCGCCCTTTGCGTTCATATTTCACAACACCGTCAATCAGGGAAAACAATGTGAAATCATTACCTAATCCTACATTATTGCCCGGATGAATTTTGGTGCCGACCTGACGCACCAGAATATTTCCGGCTCTGACCGTCTGTCCGCTGAAGCGTTTGACGCCTCTGCGCTGTCCCTGACTGTCACGCCCGTTTCTGGAACTTCCGCCTGCTTTCTTATGTGCCATTGCTTACTCTCCTATCCTTCGATACTGTCAATTTTTACCGCTGTGTAATATTGGCGGTGTCCCTGTTTGCGGTGATAGCGTTTGCGGCGTTTATATTTGAAAACAATAATTTTTTTGGCTCTGTCCTGCTCGACAATACGACCATTGACTTTGACGCCTTCGACCACAGGCTGTCCGATTTTCAAACTCTCACCATTCGAATACAACAAAATCCGGTCAAACGACACGGGGCTGCCGACATCGCCGGGAAGCTTTTCAAGCCTCAGGGTCTGTCCGGGCTGCACCCGATATTGCTTGCCGCCGGAATTGATTACAGCATACATGGGCTGTTCCTCCTTCTGATAGTTCCGTTGCTAAAACTTAAGAATTTTATTCAGTTTGGATTTTTTGTCAAGAAAGAAATTGAAAATGCGGTTTGGTCTTGATTTTTTTCTCCTAACCATATAGAAGTTCTCAAATTATTCTGAAATACCCTTTGCAGATTTTTGACATCAGAGAGAGGAGTTTGGCTTAAATGAGTGAAACTGTGGACAAATTGAGAAACATCGCATTGGTGGGGCATGGCTCTTCCGGCAAAACGTCTTTGGCGGAGATCATCCTGTTCAAAGCAGGCGTAACCACCCGTGTAGGGCGTGTGGAAGACGGCAACACTGCGATGGATTTCGAGCCGGAAGAAATTCGGCGAAGAGTCAGTATCAGCACTGCATTCCATCAATATAACTGGAAAAAATATACTGTCAACCTGATGGACACCCCCGGTGATCAGAACTTCTTTTCAGATACCAAACTGTGTATGCAGGCTGCTGACAGTGCGGTGCTTCTGGTAGATGCGATTGACGGAATCAAAGTTCAGTCCGAACTGGCATGGGAGTTTGCCGATGGATTCAAAATGCCTTTGGTGATCTTCATCAACAAGCTCGACCGGGAACGCTCTGATTTTAGCCGCACGCTGGAAGATATTAAAAAGAGCTTTGAATCGCCCAAACCGATCATTCTTCAACTGCCGATAGGCTCGGAAACAGGATTCAAAGGTGTCGTGGATTTGGTCAATATGAAGGCGTATATTTACGATGCTGAGGGCAATGCCAAAGAAAGCGATATTCCGGCGGATATGAAGGATGAAGCGCAAAGCGAGCATGAAGCTTTGGTTGAAAACGTTGCCGAAGCCGATGACGAACTGCTGGAACGCTATCTGGACGGTCAGACATTGTCTGATGACGAAGTCAGGTCTGCATTGAAAAAGGGTACGCTGAAACGCTCGTTTGTTCCGGTAATGTGTGGCTCTGCCATCAAAAAAATCGGCATTGATCTTCTGATGGATTTTGTGGTGAATTGTATGCCGTCTCCTCTGGATCGCGGGGCGTTTATCGCGAATGACCCGGATATCGGCAATGAAATCCAGTGTATGCCTGACCCGGATGCGCCTTTTGCCGGATTTGTCTTCAAAACGGTTGCGGATCCGTATGCTGGACGCCTTTCGATTTTCCGGGTGGTATCGGGCAAACTGGGGGCTGATGGAAATTTTTACAATGTCAGCAAAGATTCCCGCGAGCGATATACCCAGTTACTGCGTCTTGCTGGAAAAGAACAAAAGCCGGTCAGCGGCGCGATTCCCGGGTCCATTGTTGCGGTTGCCAAACTGAAAGATACTACGACCGGCGATACCCTGTGTGCTGAAAACAAAAAAGTAAAATTCACCACAGCAGAGCCGCTTCCGTCTCTGATTTCTTTTGCAGTGTCTCCCAAAGAAAAAGGCGATGAAGACAAGGTCTTTGGTTCATTGACCAAACTCATGGAAGAAGATATAGCGCTGAGGCTGACGCGAAACGCAGAAACCAAAGAAATTCTGCTGTCCGGCATGGGACAGGTTCATATCGAAGCAACTGTCGAAAAAGTCAAACGAAAGTATAATGTGGATATGCAGCTCAAGCCTCAGAAAGTGCCATATCGCGAAACGTTCAAGAAAAAAGTGCGTGTTCAGGGACGCCATAAAAAGCAAACCGGTGGACACGGTCAGTTCGGCGACTGCTGGGTGCAGTTCGAACCTCTGCCCAGAGGAGCAGGCTTCGAATATGTGGACGGCATCGTGGGCGGCTCGATTCCGCGTCAGTATATTCCCGCAGTGGAAAAAGGCATTGTCGAATCCGCAGCACGAGGCTTTTTAACCGGCTCTCCGATGGTGGATTTCAGAGCGACAGTGGATGACGGCTCTTATCACGCAGTGGATTCCTCCGAAATGGCATTCAAAATTGCCGGATCGCTGGCATTCAAAAAAGCAATGGAACAGGCTCAGCCGGTTCTGCTCGAACCCATCATGGAAGTTACGATTATCACACCTGAAGATTATATGGGCGATATTATGGGCGATCTCAACAGCCGCCGCGGCAGAGTGCTGGGTATGGACAGCGCGGGCAAAAAACAGATCATCAAAGCCCAAGTGCCGATGGCGGAGTTTCTGACGTATGCGCCTGATCTGAACTCCATGACCGGCGGGCGCGGAACTTTTTCGATCAAATTTTCCCACTATGACGAAGTGCCGAACCAGATTGCTCAGAAGGTCATCGAGGAATTAAAAGCGAATCAGCAGGAATAATACATTAGGGCGGTTTTCAAAAACCGCCCCTTTGAAAAATGAGTACCCACACAAAAAGCTATGAAACTTGTCCATCTCATAACGCCCGAAAGAGTTTTTTTAAATCTCGATGCAAAGACATTACGCGATGCGATTCGGGTTCTGGTCCCGCTGGTGGTGCCTGAAAAATCCGCGGAAAGCAGGCGATGTCTGATTACCGAAGTGTTCGAGCGCGAAGGACTCGCGTCCACCATTGTCGGATTGGGATTTGCCATGCCTCATGCCCGGTCCGGAGAAGTTGACGAACTCACCATCGGAGTCGGTGTTTTTCCGAACGGATTGGAAGACAAAACGCCAGATGGTCAGCCGGTCAAAGTGGTTTTTCTGATTCTCGAACCCAAAAGAATCACGGAATTGTATTTCAAAACCCTGACCGGACTTGCCAGACTGGGGAAAACGAGTAACATCCTTCAGAAACTTCTGGCATCCCAGACGCCTGAGCAGTTTCTGTCAGTTATCGAAGAGACCAAAATCGAAATTACCGAAAAGCTGGTGGCTTCGGATATCGCAGTGTTCACCGAACCTGTGCATCCTGACATGACATTGAAGCATGTTGCAGATATTTTCTTTAAAAACAAAGGAATTTACATGCTTCCTGTCGTGGATTCGGCAGATAACGTGATCGGCGTTGTGCGATGTTCGGATCTGCTTCAGGCAGCCATTCCCGAATATGCCCGGATGATCGGACCCTTGCCCTTTCTTTCGGAATTCGAACCGTTTGACCGCTTTCTGAGCGATGAAAATACATTGAAAGTGCATACCGTCATGTCCGAAGACTATCCCGAAGCCGAAGAAACCGCATCCATTATCGAAGTGATGACGCTGCTGCTGCACCGAAAAGAAAACGCGCTGGTACTGACTCGGAAAGGATTTTACCGGGGAATGGTGTCGCTGAGAGATATTATTACAAAAGTCATGAGAACCTAAAAAACAGTGCAATATGCAACTTTCAAAATAAATACAGATAATTATGGAAACTGAAAAATGTTCTGCTATAAAATCCGTTCCAAAGCCCCCTGAAATAAATTTCAGGGCCTCAGCGTATAGCCGCCGGGCGATTTATCGCTTGGTTTTTCAGATTCGATATACGCCTGTGGAAAGATGATAAAATGAGCAACTTTCACCTGATCGTATCCACAAGCATCCTGATTCTCACATATATTGCTGTCGGCACCGGAAAATTCTCCGGTTCTGTGTTGGCAATGATTGCAGCATCATCAATCCTGTTGTTAAAACTGCTTCCCGCGCGGGAAGGCTTTGCAGCAGTTGATCTCAATGTGATATTTCTGCTGTCCGGTCTGATGGTGATGGTCAATGTTACCCAAAAAACCGGAGTGTTCCAATGGATTGCGATCAAAGCTGCAAAACTGGTAAGAGGAAAACCGGCTCCGCTGCTGATTATTTTATCGCTTGTTACCGCATTGATATCCGCATTGATCAACAATGTTACCACTGTTCTGCTCTTAGCTCCGGTAACTCTGCTGATTACGCGTGAACTTCGGCTCGATCCGACACCGTTTATGATTTCAGAGGCACTTGCCGCAAATATCGGAGGCACGGCAACCCTGATCGGAGACCCGGCAAATACCATGATCGGCGCGGCAGCAGGTCTGTCTTTTACCGACTTTATCGTGAATCAGACCCCGTGTATTCTGATTATCCTGCTGCTGTACTGCCTGACAATATGGATTGTTTTTGCAAGACATCTGAAAGCATCGCCGGAACTGATGTCGAGAATTATGAAAATGGACGAAAACAAAGCCATCACGGATAAAAAACTGCTGTATAAATGCCTATTTGTTACCACCGGCGTAATCATCGGATTTCTGGTTGGCGGAACCTTCAATTATGA
>CAZMDM010000358.1:0-4048 GCA_964564775.1 uncultured Desulfonema sp.
AACGAGAAAAATATCGTGCATGGCACCGATGCTTCCGAAACTGCAGCATTCGATTTCTGCTATTTCTTCAATCAGCTTGAAATTACAAGTAAATGAACGAAAATATCAATCTGAATCACATTGCTGTTGTTCTTATCCAGCCCCGGTATCCTAAAAATATCGGGGCAGCCGCGCGTGCCATAATGAACCTGGGCATCAGCCGCCTGATTGTGGTGAATCCTGAAAACTTCGACATCGTGAAAATCCTGAAAATGGCAACCCATGCTGCATCGGATATTGTCAAAAGTATCAGAATGTATGATACGCTTCAGGAAGCTCTGCAATCTTATCAATATGTTGTCGGAACAACAGCCCGCTTGGGCGGAGAGCGTCAGGTCGTGGGCAGTCCTTCGGAAATCGCGGGGCATCTGATTCCGATTTCCGCGGAAAATCAGATTGCGGTGGTGTTCGGTTCCGAAGATCGGGGCTTGGAAAACGAAGATATCCGACTCTGCCACATTCTGATCAATATTCCGACTGCTGAATTTTCATCGCTGAATCTGGCGCAGGCAGTGATGGTCGTGTGCTATGAATTGTTCAAAGCATCGCTTCCCGAAAAGAAAGCCTTTGTTCCGCGCCTTGCGTCCCGCCATGAATTGGACGGTATGTATGAGCAGTTGAAAGAAGTTCTGGTGAAAATCAGCTATATCAATCCTGAAAACCCGGAATACTGGCTGAACAATATCCGGTATTTTTTCAGCCGGATCGGGCTTCGCGCCAAAGAGGTGAGCATTATCCGAGGCTTGTGCAGACAGGTGAATTGGTTCGGGAAAAAGTGCTATGAGGATGGTCTGAAGCAGACCGAAGATAGCCGATGACAGTAGCATTATTCATTCGGCTTCCGACAAGAGATAAGTACCCATCCGCAAATTTCCCGGCATAATGTTAGGGGTAAGCCTCCGTGCTTACCCATGCTCACAGGGCAGTCACAGGGGATTGCCCCTACAATATACCAAAAAAAATATGAACGGTTACTTAAATGGCGTGTCTGTGCGAACAAATTGCCGGCAATACGATCAAACTGTCTCCGACCTGCATCGGTGATCTCTGGATATTCAGAAACCTTGCTCCGGCTGAGATCGAAGCGATAAGCCGTGACGCTGTAAGAACACGATCAGCCAAAGGACAGGCTTTATTTTTGCAAGGCGATCCTACGGATGAGATGTTTCTTATCAAAGGCGGACGTGTGAAGCTCAGTAAAGTTCTTGAAGATGGCAGCGAACTGACGCTCGATATACGGAAATCCGGGGATTTCATCGGTGAAAACATGTTTTCGGAAGAATCCCGATATCCTGTAAGCGCATATTGCATTGAAGATACGCTGACATGCGGATTCAGCCGAAGCCGATTTGAAAAGATCATCCTGAAGCACCCTGAGGTTGCTCTTCAGATTATCAAAAATCTGAGTGAAAGAATATCATGGCTGACCAGCCGTGTCGGAAGCTTGGCGGTTACGAATATCGAAGACCGTCTTTACAGAGTTCTTTCCAATGTTGCAAAAGAACACGGAACCGACAGCTCTGAAGGAAGAGTGATACAATTCCCTTTAACCCATGAGGACTTGGGATTTTTAACAGGCGCCCATCGGGTGAGCATAACCCGTGCCATGAAGGCTCTCAGGCGTGCCGGTAAAATAATTCATGAAAATAAAAAACTCATTCTGCCTTTACTGAAATCGGTCTGATCCTCCGGTTTTTCATAGAAGTTAAAAATTTTATTCGGAATGTAGCAGGTGTTACAGACTCTTTTCCGTATAGCTGTTATGGTGCAGTTAAATCCGACAAACGGAAAGGAGAAACGATCATGTATTCCCAAATTATCGGAATTTCAGGCAGTCCTATTAAAAACAGCAACACGGACCGTCTGATCAGAGTTGTTCTTGAAAGCAGCGGACTTAGTTCTGAGTTTGTCAAACTGAGCGAAATCAACGTACGCCCGTGTATTGCCTGTCTCGGATGTAAAGCAGATAATATCTGCAAGGTGCAGGATGATTTTCCCAAGCTCGCCGAAAAAGTTCGGAATGCCGGAGCTATTGTTGTAGGCGGATATTCACCTTACGGGGCTGCCGATGGCTTTATCAAGGCTTTTCTTGAGCGATTGTTTTCGTTAAGACACCGAAACGGTTTGAACCGAGGCAGATTGGCTGTCGTGGTAACCACCGGCATCGGACGCGGCGCACCCGGTCTTGAAGAAGCGAGTAATCAGGTTACACATGCTTTAAATCTGGAAGGCATGACGGTGTTGGGACAACTGAAAGTTATCGGCAATCCTGAGTGTATGGTTTGCGGATTCGGAGAATCCTGCCCGATGAGCGCTTTGCCCTGGGTTTTCGGAGATGATATCAAGATCACTCCTGAAAAGTTCAGCAAAGTTGAAGATCAAACGGAAACACTGAGGCAGGCTGAATCTCTGGGGCAGGAAATCGCCCGCAGACTGAAAGAGCAGACGCTGATGTAATTTTAACCCGATCCGAGTGAAACTATTCACCATCTTTTCACCCGGATCGGGCTTCGCACCAAAGAGGTGAGCATTATTCGCGGCTTGTGCAGACAGGTGAATTGGTATGGAAAAAAATGTTATGAGGACGGAGTGAATAAAAGAACTGAACCCCTTGATTGATCGGAGGTCGGTATGAAATCGTATTCGGCATTTTTTGTTCGGGCAGACAGCATTGAAGAACTCGAAGTTCGTGCAGGCGGCGGACAGCGGAATAAATTGTATCTGGGGATAACGAGCGCGGTCAAAGTCGAAGGATCGCAGTGGATTATTTTCAGCTATCATCCGGGAGATGGTCCCCCGGATGATGAGGTGCTTTGGGGTAAAGCCTCGCTTGCCGAAAAACGGTCGGAAACCCTTGGCGAAATCATATTTCTTTATGCGGATACATCGGGCGATGATTTTTTTGTGTATGAACATGCCCGCGATGGTGTGATGCTGCGTAAGCTTGTCTGGTTCCCGATGCTGGATGACGATTGGACGCCGGGCTGGCTGTATGTACAGGGCGAGCCTGAGCAATGGGAAGCAGAGGTATTCTTCCGTCCGAATCGCCTCTCCGAAGTTATCGAAAACGAACGGATCAATTACGAAGAACGCGGGGAAGATGACCGCTTTCCTGAGCGAGAGGCAGCAATACGCTGCTTATGGGAAAAGCGTTCTATCGCGGCAGGAGATACGATTCCGTCATGCGATGGCACTGTCGCGCTTGTTGTCGAGAAGCACTTCGGACTTCGTCGCCCCTGATGAAGGCAGCCGATGGGTTGAATAAAAGGAATGGGGATAAGACATGATTACAGATACATTCGCTTCTTCCGTGAAAAACCTGATTCCTCATGTGAAGACAGAAGACGACCTGAGAATCGGCGTGGAAAAAATTCTGCATCCGATACTTGTGAGAATCGGAATGGACACGGATTCGTGCTATGAACGTTTCAGTTCCGAAGCTGCAGGAACTTATCGCGGACGCCCCGATGCTGTTCACGGACAGGTGATTATCGAGTACAAAAAGCCCGGAACATTCTCATCTCAGAATAAAATCGCCGAAGCATCGGAGCAGCTTGTCGGATATATGAAAGCTCAGGCAGGCAGCGCGGAAGCGTTGAAAAAGCTTGTCGGGGTGGGATTTGACGGACAGTATCTATTTTTTGTCAGATATGTTATCGGATTATCGGAAAAAGCCGGTGATCAGATGTTTGCGCGTCAGGGCATTTACGGGTTTGATATTGAAAGTGCGAAAACATTTCGGACCTATCTTCATTCTCTGGCATACATTCCCCTGACTGCGGAAAATCTTGCCCGGAGTTACGGCTCGGACAGCAGAATCGCCAAGCTTGCCATGTCCGCGTTTTCGGATGCACTCGAAAACTGGGGAAATCCGAAGACACAGACGTTTTTCAGCGAATGGCAGCGTCTGTTCGGGATCATCTACGGAGAACAGAACACCGATCCCGGATTACGGAAATCGCTGTTTTCCATCCATACCTATTTCGCTTTTCTGATGAAACTGATCGCA
>CAZMDM010000359.1:0-1986 GCA_964564775.1 uncultured Desulfonema sp.
TTCTCCTTCACCCATTTCACGGCAGGAGGGGAATTTAATAATATTTAAAATAATTGATATATAATCAAAAGGTGAACTTTATAACTATGCCGAAGGCAAGGGAAAAATCCGAAGAACCGTCCTATTGGGGAAGTTTTCGAAAAACAGTCACCCGGCAGTCGAAAAAAAAAATAGTCTATCCTGACAGCGACGGGAAGCGGATGGCAGATAATACCAAACAATTCAATTGGATAGTCAAAATAAAGGAAAATCTCGAACTGTTATTTGCGGATAATCCCGATGTATTTGTGGCAGGTGATTTGCTGTGGTATCCGGTCGAGGGAAACAACAAGCTCAGGATTGCTCCCGATGCAATGGTGGCTTTCGGAAGACCCAAAGGATACAGAGGGTCTTACAGAATGTGGGAAGAAAACAATATCGCGCCGCAGGTGGTATTCGAAATTCTGTCTCCGGGCAACACTGCAAAAGAAATGGCTAAAAAACTCGCTTTTTATGAACAATACGGTGTTTCGGAATATTATGAATACGATCCTGACCGCATTGTGCTGAAAGGATGGATTCGCAGAAACAATCGCCTGCATCCTGTGGAAGATATGCGGGGGTGGATAAGCCCGCTGCTGAAAATCCGATTCGAGCTTGGCGAAGATGATCTTCAGGTGTATCATCCTGATGGGAAAAGATTTCTGTTACCTGTCGAAGCCGAGCGCCTGCATCGGGCAGAGCTTCGGTCAGCAGAACTCCGACATCAGGCAGAACTTGAAAGCGAGCGGCAAAAAGTTGAAGCAGAGAGACTACGGGCTGAATCCGAGCGGCTTCGGGCAGAACAGCTTGCTGCCAAATTACGGGAATTGGGCATCGAAATCTGAATCATCCCATTGGTTATGACTCGATTCATTGTTCAGATTTATGAAATTCAGACGCCTGATGAAGCTGAAGCTCTGATCGGATTGGGCGTGGATCATATCGGCAGCGTGGTGCTTTCCGAATCGGAATGGAAAAACCCGGTACTGAAAGAGACGATCCGGCGGGTTGCCCGATCTTCATCGCAAAGCAGTCTGATTCCCTTGTTCAATACTCCGAAACGCGTTTTTCAGGTATTAGAATATTATCAGCCCGATATTGTGCATTTCTGTGAAAGCCTTGCAGATGGCAATGGGATTTCTGATAGTTGTAAAATTTTGATTGAATTGCAAAAATCAGTCCAAAAGTATTTTCCCGAAATCCGCATCATGCGTTCCGTGCCGATAGCACAGACCGGTATGGCATACCTCGTGCCGAGTCTTGAAATTGCAAAGATATTCGAGCCGTACAGTGATTTTTTTCTGACCGATACACTGATGATCCGCTCTGAGCAGCCGGTGCAGGGATTTGTGGGAATTACCGGAACAACCTGCGATCATGATCTTGCCGCGCAGTTGGTCCGTCAAAGCACAATTCCGGTTATTCTTGCCGGAGGACTGTCGCCGGGTAATGTGGCTGATGCGATTTTACACACTCGACCTGCCGGAGCAGATTCTTGTACGGCTACGAATGCGACAGATCATCGGGGAAAACCGATCCGCTTTAAAAAAGATATGGAAAAAGTCAGACGATTTGTCGAACAGTGCAGAAATGCCAGCCGGCTGCTTTGTTCGGAAGGTCAATAATCCGCTTTGAAACAATCGGGATCGGATTAGATATTGAAGCAATAGCCCATAAAAGGAGGAATCTGCCATGAACCGTCTGATTCACGAAAAAAGTCCGTATCTGCTTCAACATGCTCATAATCCGGTCAATTGGTATGCGTGGGGAGATGAGGCATTCGATGCTGCAATGTCTCAAGACAAACCGATTTTTTTATCTGTCGGTTATGCCACCTGTCATTGGTGTCATGTCATGGAAAAAGAATCTTTCGAAGATGAGGAAACTGCAAGCTATCTGAATAACAGCTTTATCTGTATCAAGGTAGATCGTGAGGAACGCCCGGATATTGATGCGGTGTATATG
>CAZMDM010000360.1:0-8444 GCA_964564775.1 uncultured Desulfonema sp.
TTATCATTGGCCCGGCAATATCCGGGAATTGGAGAATGTGATCGAGCGGGCAGTGATTTTATGTCCCGGAACCACGATCACGGTGGCGGATCTGCCCCGCAATTTCAAAGCTGATCTCACCAATACGCTTCACTTCGAGGGGATTCCCGCCAATGCGAGTCTGCCTGAAATTTTGGATATGATCGAGCAGCGGATGATTCAGCGGGCATTGAGAATGGCGAACTCGGTTCAGGCTCATGCCGCACAGATTCTGGGCATCGGCAAAAGCGGGCTGAATATGAAAATCAAAAAATACAAAATGGATGTGAGTGCAATGCCATGAAAACAATTGCGATCTTGACAAATCCGATACAGGAGTATGCGTGGGGATCATACACTGCGATCCCCGAATTGCTGGGCAGAATGCCATCGGGAAAACCTCAGGCAGAACTTTGGATGGGCGCGCATCCCAAAGCCCCGTCAATGGCAGAATACGATGGTCAGACCATATCTCTGACCGATCTGATTCGGTCATATCCCGAAGATATTTTGGGAAAAACAGCAGCAGAAAAATTTGCCAACCAGCTTCCTTATCTGTTCAAAGTGCTTGCCGCAGCCCAGCCTTTATCGGTTCAGGCACATCCGAATCGCGAGCAGGCGATCAGAGGCTTTGCGCGGGAAAATGCTCTCGGTATTCCGTTCAATGATCCCAAGCGCAATTACAAAGATGCGAATCACAAACCCGAATGCCTGTGCGCGGTAACTCAGTTCTGGGGACTCAGCGGATTTCGCCGAATTTCCGACATGATCGGGCTGATGGAAAGCGTCTGCGGTTCTTTGTTGAAAACAGAGCTGGATATTTTGCGGAATACTCCCGATTCTCGCGGATTGAAGCAGTTTTTCCAATCTCTGATGACCCTGCCCGAAGATCAGAAAAAAGACATTATCCGCACTGCGGTAGCAGAATCCGAAAAACATCTGGAAGATCGCCGGGCATTCCGATGGGTTATCGATTTATATGCAGAATATCCGAATGATATCGGAATATTGTCTCCTCTGTTTCTGAATGTGGTCTGTCTCGATCCCGGACAAGCCATGTTTCTGTCTTCGGGTGAACCTCATGCGTATCTGGATGGTCTGGGAATCGAGTTTATGGCAAATTCGGACAATGTCCTGCGCGGGGGACTGACGCCCAAACATATTGATGTGCCGGAGCTTCTGGAGATTCTGACTTTCGAGCCGAAAGATACAAATGTGCTGCTGCCCGAAAAGATCAGCGAATCCGAATCCGTATATCCCTGTCCTGCTGAAGAATTTGTTCTTTCGGTGATTTCGATTGAAACTCCGAGACAGGAAATTGCATTTGATGTTCAAAGTGTCCAGATTCTGCTGTGTACGGAAGGAAAAGCCTTGATTACAGATGCGGACAAGCATCGGATTTCAATCGGCAAGGGCATGTCTGTCATTGTTCCGGCATCGGTCGCTCGTTATACTATCAAAGGCAAAGCAAAATTTTACAAGGCCTCTGTGCCGGTATGAATCAGAATGCAAGCCGGAGGACATCGACTGCGCGAAGGTTACGGCAGAGTCTATTCGGATGGGTGAGAAGAATGAAGAAAGAATGATCTTATGAAAATCAAGGCAATTATTCTGCTGATGCTTATTCTGACTGTTTCGGAAGGAATATGTCAGGATAAAATCATTGTTGCCCTGCGAAACGATCTGCCTCCCTTGTCTTTTCTGAATGTTGACGGGCAGCCTGCGGGTTTATTCGTGGATATGTGGAAGTTGTGGGCAGAAAAAACCGGGCAGAAAATCGGATTTTATATCGCGGCTTGGAAAGATACACTCGACAGCCTTGAAAACGGCACGGCAGATATTCACGGCGCATTGTATTATTCCGAAGAACGCACCCAGAAGATTTCCTTTTCCCAGCCGATTTATGAATTCGGCGTATGTGCTTTTTTTCTGAAAAATAAGAAAAAGTTTCATAATATTCAGGAATTGAGAGGACAAAAAATCGGGGTTACGGGCTGCACCGCACAGGAGCAGTATCTGCGTAAAAACCATCCTGATATTGATATTGTTTCTTTTGCGACTGTCGAAGAAATGATTCATGCGGCTCGAAAAGGAAAAATTCAGGCATTTGTCAGCACGCCCGAGCCGGTATGGTTTATTCTCAGCCATCTGGGACTGCTCAATCAGTTCGGATCAGGCGATCAAACGCTTTTTGCCAGAAAACTTCATGCAGGCATATCGAAGCAGAACACCCAACTGCTCGATCTTGTAAACAGCGGTTTTGATGCAATATCGAACAAAGAACTGGTTGAAATCGAATCTAGGTGGATACAGGACCCGGCAAAGCGGTATTTTCCCGGAAGAAACGGTGCGATAAAGCTGACTGCCGAAGAAAAAGAATGGATTAAGAATCATCCTGTAATAACACTTGGAATTGCCTCGACATTTCCTCCGTTCTCCTTTGACGGGGAAAGCAATGTGCCTGCCGGGATGGCAACGGATTATGCCGAACTGCTCGGGAAAATTGCCGGTCTGCATGTTCATATTGCACGGACAGAACCGTTTGAAGAAATGATTTCTCTTCTTAAGACAAAAGAAGTTGACGGAATCGCCTTTTTTGCAAAACTGCCCGAACCGGAGCAGTATCTGAATTTTACCAAAAGCTATCTTTCGATTCATCGGGCAGTCGTAACACGGCTTGATTATCCTTTTATAAGAAATATCAATGATTTATCCGGTAAAAAAGTTGCTGTTTTCAAATCGGGCGCTGCATCGGAGAGTATCCGAAACTATCCAGATATCGAATTTATTTTTGCAGATACACGGGAAGAGGTTCTGAAGATGGTTTCTTCGGGAACCGCGGATGCTGCTTTGATGAATATCGCATCCGCAGGGTATTATACTTATAAACTCAGACTCAGCAATCTCAAAGTGGCAGGTACGGTTGAGGAAAAATTGGAAGCTGGATTGGGAATACGCAAAGACTGGCCCGAACTGGTAAGCATCCTCAACAAAGCCATTGATTCCGTTACTCCCGAACAACACGGAGAAATTCAGAAAAAATGGATCGCACTTCGTTATGAACAGGGAGTTGACTGGGCAGTTGTCCGTCTGTGGAGTCTGGTCATTGGCAGCTTTCTGCTCTCGATTATCGCATTGACTCTGGTGTGGAACAGGCGTCTGGCAAAAGAAATTTCGGAGCGGAGGCGGGTGGAAGAGGCTCTTCAGGAAAGCGAAAGGAAATTGAAGGAGCAGAATGAAGAACTGAGACAATCGAACGAGGATCTGATCGAAGCCACGAAAAGCTTGGCAAAGCGCGAGAATTATCTTCAGGCACTCAATAATTCTCTGCTAGATGTCGTATTCACGGTCAGATTTCCGGAGCGGATTATCGAATATGTCAATAACAGTGTTACAAGTATGTTCGGATACACTCCTGATGAATGTATCGGAAAAACAACGCAGATGCTTTATCCGAGCGAAGAGGAATATCTGGAACTCGGCGATAAAATCATACAGACGCTTTCGGAAGGAAAAAATGTTCTTCGTACCGAGCAAACCATGAAACGGAAAAGCGGAGAATTTTTTGTAGCGGAGATCACCATAACGATTATGATGGAGGGAAACAATGTTTCATACCTCGTCAGCATTATCAGAGACATCACCGAGCGTAAACAATACGAAGAAAAACTCCGAAACGCAAAAGAAGCAGCAGAATCCGCGACCCGCGCCAAATCCGAATTTCTTGCCAGAATGAGCCACGAAATCCGAACCCCCATGAACGGAGTAATCGGCCTTACCCATCTTCTTCTGGCAACGGATATAACAGATACTCAGAGGAATTATCTGGAGAATCTCCGGTATTCCGCGTATTCTCTTCTGGATATTATCAATGATATCCTGGATATATCCAAAATCGAGGCTGACAGACTCGAACTGGAACACATAACGTTCGATATTTCCGATATGATCGAAAAAACTGCTCTGATGATGCGCCACAGATGCAGCGAAAAGGGGCTTGCCCTGATCACCGAGATAGAACCGGATGTCCCGAAAACCGTTATCGGCGATCCGGTCAGAATCCGTCAGATCATTCTAAATTTGGTCAGTAATGCGGTCAAGTTCACGGAAAGAGGAGAGATAAAAATCAGTGTAAAATGCAAAATGCAAAGTGAAAAAAGCGATATGATTACCATATCTGTCTCCGATACCGGGGTCGGGATTCCCGAAGACAGGCTGGACAGAATATTCGAAAGTTTCACGCAGGCGGATGGCTCAACAACTCGGCAATACGGCGGAACAGGATTGGGGCTTACGATCTCGAAACGATTGGCGGAAATGATGGGAGGCGATATCACAGTCGAAAGCAAGCCGGGAAAAGGCTCGGTGTTCCGCTTCACGGTAGCGCTGAAGAAAAGTGTCCAACGTGATGAGTTAAGTTTTATGGAAAAAGATACTTCGCGCATCCCCCATAACACCTTCCGCATAACCCGTAACACTTCCGCTCTTATTGCCGAAGACAATCCGATCAACATGCTGGTCATCCGAACTCATCTGGAAAAAATGGGATTTCGGATTATCGAAGCAGTGAACGGAAAAGAAGCGGTCAGAAAATATACCGAACATAAACCCGATCTGATTTTCATGGATATTCATATGCCGGAAATGAGCGGATTCGAGGCAACCCGGAAAATCCGAACCGCTGATTCCGCGGATAACAGACACACGCCGATCATCGCCCTGACTGCGGATGCGTTCAAAGATGACAAGGAGAAATGCCTTTCCGAAGGTATGGATTTTTATCTGTCAAAGCCGTTCAGACCCGAAGCGATTGTCGATATTGTTCAACGTTTTGTTCCGACCGGAGATTCGGCTGGCGAAGATCAGAGTAATCCGTCCGATCCTCGTAATCAGCGGTCGGTGTTTGACCTTGAGGAGTTTCTGAAATATATTGACGGCAATGAACCGCTTCTCAGACAACTGATCCGTGTCGCTCTGGAGACAATCCCGGATCGTATCAAAGCACTCAGGGATGCTTGTGACAGAAATAATCCGGCTGATGTCAAGCTCGAAGCACATACACTCAAAGGAATAGCCCGTCAGCTCTGCGCTTGTCTGATGGCTGATGCTGCATATCGGATTGAGCTTGCCGGAGAAAAAGGGGACTTGGACAAGACACGGATGCTTATGGAAAGATTGGAGCGAGAGGCAGAATCTCTTATAGTTATATTGGAAACTCACCTTACGCAGTGATTTTCAGAAACTGTGATCTTCGTAATTTCGTCCCCCAGACATTCGCAACTTCTTTTTCCCTTGACATTCTTTTATTTTTATACTATTTTCAAGATTTTAGTGGAGCAACTTTTTTCCGAGTGAAAGATTATGTTCGAAAGCTTAAGCGAACGGCTGAATATTGTCTTTAAAAAGCTGAAAGGACACGGCAAGCTGACCGAGAAAAATATCGAGGAAGGTTTGCGGGAAGTCCGCATGGCATTGCTGGAAGCCGATGTTCATTACAAGGTGGTCAAAGACCTGATTGCGGGTGTGAAAGAGCGTTCATTGGGTCAGGAGGTCATGGCAAGCCTGACACCGGGTCAGCAGGTGGTCAAAATTGTCAATGAAAAGCTGACCGAGATGATGGGATCGCGCAATGAAAAGCTCAATCTTTCCGGCACCCATCCGGTATCTGTGATGCTGGTCGGGCTTCAGGGTTCAGGCAAAACCACCACTGCGGGCAAGCTTGCGGTATTTTTACGGAAAAGCGGCAAAAAGCCCTATCTGGTTCCTGCGGATGTGTATCGTCCTGCAGCGATTGATCAGTTGAAAAAACTGGGCGAGCAGCTCGGCGTTCCGGTATTTCCGTCAAAAACTGAGATGAAGCCGGAAGATATCTGCAAAGAGGCAAAGATTGACGCGCAGAGACACGCGTGCGATACGCTGATTCTGGACACTGCGGGTCGTCTGCATATTGACGAAGAACTCATGGCAGAACTCCGCCGCATCAAAGATGCGATGAGACCTTCGGATATTCTGTTCGTGGCAGATGCCATGACGGGTCAGGACGCGGTCAATGTTGCCAAAACCTTTGATGAAAAGCTCAATATCGGCGGTGTGGTGCTGACCAAGATGGATGGTGATGCCAGAGGCGGCGCGGCGCTTTCGATCAAAGCCATTACCGGCAAACCCATCAAATTTGTCGGCATGGGCGAAAAACTGAGCCAGTTGGAGATGTTTCACCCGGACCGCATGGCATCCCAGACTCTGGGCATTGGCGATATTCTGTCTCTGATCGAAAAAGCTCAGGCTGCGGTGGATGAGAAAAAAGCTGTCGAACTCGAAAAGAAGCTGCGGCAGAATCGCTTCACACTGGAAGATTTCCGGGATCAGATGCGCCAGATCCGCAAAATGGGATCGCTGAGTGATCTGATTGCCATGATTCCGGGAATGAATCAGATGAAACAGATGAAAGAATTGAAACCGGATGAAAAAGAGCTGGTCAGAATCGAGGCGATTATCAACTCCATGACCCCGAAAGAACGCCGGGATCATTCCATTATCAACGGCAGTCGTCGAAAAAGGATTGCAAAAGGTAGCGGAACCAGTGTACAAGATATCAATCGGCTCTTGAAAAATTATACACAGGTCATGAAAATGATCAAACAATTCAACAAAGGTGGTATGCGCGGCTTGAAGGGTATGCTGCCGTTTTGAAAAAGGAGATAGTAAGGAGAACATGGCAGTTAAAATCAGACTTGCCAGACATGGCGCGAAAAAGAAACCTTTTTATCGCATTGTGGTTGCAGAGGAAGATTGCCGGAGGGACGGCAGATTTCTGGAAGTAGTCGGGACATACAATCCGCTGACGGAACCCGCTCAGGTTACATTCAAGGGAGAACGTGTTCAATATTGGATGGGACAGGGCGCACAGGCTACCGATACCGTCAGAAGTCTTTTGAAAAAACAGGGGCTGTCAAAAAGTCCCGCAGCATAATCGCATCGTGGTTTTGTGCGGTAACCCTGGTTCTCAACATCCGACAAAGGAGATGGAGCTATGAAAGAACTGATCAGATACATTGCTCAGGCACTGGTTGACAATCCGGAACAGGTAACGGTAACAGAAGTTGAGGGAAATCAGACCTCGGTATTGGAATTGAAAGTTGCCAAAGAAGACTTGGGGAAGGTTATCGGGAAACAGGGCAGAACCGCCAGAGCCATGCGAACCATTCTCAGCGCGGCTTCGGCAAAGCTGAAAAAGCGGACGGTTCTTGAAATTTTAGAGTAACAGTGTGATACAAAATAATTTTCTCTGCATAGGGGAAATCATCGGGGTTCACGGAATCAGGGGAATCGTGAAGGTGCGTTCATACAGCGAATCCCCTATTTTTATGCCGAATACCCCGATGCTGCTGAAAACCCCGGATGGAAATCATTGCACCTATACCATCGAAGATGTTCAGCTCAATAAGCGGCAGTTGCTGATCCGGTTAAGCGGGGTTGCTGACCGCAATGCCGCAGAATCGCTGGTCGGATCCGAATTTCTGGTTCCGAGATCCGCGCTGCCCGAACCCGAAGACGGCAGTTATTACTGGGCGGATATTATCGGGTTGGATGTCTATACCGAAGACGGCAGATATTTGGGGAAAGTGGATTCTATATTTCCGACCGGCGCGCATGATGTGTATGTGATCCAAGACAGATCGAAAGAACTTCTGATTCCTGCGATTGATACGGTGATTCTGAGTATCGCGGTGAAAGAGGGCAAGATGATTGTGAATCTGCCGGAGGGCTTGGAGTAGGGATTGCGAGCCATGGATATTGCCGTGCTGACCATTTTTCCGGAAATGTTCACGTCATTTTGGGAACATGGAATTGTCCGAAGATCTGTCGAAGCCGGTGCGGTGTCGGCAACTGCTGTCAATATCCGGGATTTTGCCATCGGCAGGCACAAAAGCACGGATGATGCACCTTACGGCGGCGGCTGTGGGATGGTGATGAAGCCCGAACCCTTGGCTGCTGCAATCCGGACAAGCAAAGAAAAGATTCCGTCCGGGCATGTGATTTATCTGACACCTCAGGGACGGCAGTTCACGCAGAAAATTGCAGAAAAATTAGCGAGTTATAATGGACTGATTTTGGTATGCGGCAGATACGAAGGCATTGATGAGAGAATCTGTCAGAATTTCATTGATGACGAAATTTCTATCGGGGATTTTGTGCTGACCGGTGGAGAACTTGCCGCGATGGTGATGATCGAGGCAGTGATCCGGCTGATTCCCGGCGTGTTGGGTGGTGAGGATTGTGCAGAAAAAGATTCGTTTGCCGAGGGCTTGCTGGTACATGCTCGTTATACCCGTCCGAGTTGTTTCGACGGGGAAGCGGTTCGGAAGGTTCGGCAGTTCGGCGAGGATGGCGCAGTGGAGACTTGGGCGGTGGAGACTTCGCCGATG
>CAZMDM010000361.1:0-6576 GCA_964564775.1 uncultured Desulfonema sp.
AATGGTAAAACAAATTTCATTTCAAATCAAGCGATAAGCAAACGGAGGCGTCAGATATGGCAGATGATCTGAAAAAGATGTATAAAACCATTGTGGATGAGCATTTTCCGTCTCAGATGGAAATCAGTTTTGTGGAAGGAAATCAGCGTCAGACCCTGTTTTACGAAAAAGTCTTGTGGGACATCGGCGGAGAATCCAAAGGCTTGCGCTACGGTGAAAATCCGGGACAGGAAGCTGCATTTTACAAGCTGGTCAACGGCAATCTGATTCTGGGCGAAACTGAAATGCTTCAGGCAGGACAATATCTGGCTTCGGACGCGGAACTGCTGCAATCCGGCAAGCATCCCGGCAAAACCAATATCACTGATGCAGATAATGCCCTGAATATCCTGCGTTATTTTCAGGACAAACCGACAGTGGTGATTGTCAAACACAACAATCCCTGCGGCGTGGCATGTTCGGCTTCTCTGGAAGATGCGTATCACAAGGCATATATGGCGGACCGGGTTGCTGCTTTCGGCGGATGTATTGCGGTCAACCGGGCATTGGACAAAGCCACTGCCGAGGCGATCAGCAATCAGTACGCGGAAGTCGTGGTTGCGCCGGAATTGGAAGATGGCGTGTTCGAGATTCTGGCAAAACGCAAAAATCTGCGCGTGATCCGTATCCGCAACATCAGCCGCTTGCAGAACTTTGTGGGAAAACGGGTTGTTGATTTCAAAAGCCTGATTGACGGCGGCATTATCGTGCAGTGGTCGTTTGTGCCAGTTTCCCGCTCCAAAAACGATCTGAAGCTTGCCCAATGCGACTACAAAGGCAAGACCTATAAAATCAACCGCGAACCCACAGATCGGGAATATGAGGATTTGCTCTTCGGCTGGCTGGTGGAATCCGGCATCACCTCCAATTCCGTGATTTATGTCAAGGATTTGGTAACGGTCGGCATCGGAACCGGCGAGCAGGATCGCGTGGGCGTTGCTGAAATTGCCCGCGACAAGGCATATCGCAAACTGGCAGACCGCTATTGTTTCGAGGCATACAAAACGCCGTACAATGATCTGAAAGATGCGGATAAGAAAGCGGAAATTGATGCCCGCGTCGCAAAAGAAAAAGGCGGATTGATCGGCTCCGCGATGGTCAGTGACGCGTTTTTTCCATTCAGAGACGGCGTGGATGTGGGGCTTCGGGAAGGCATTTCCGCAGTGATTCAGCCCGGCGGCTCGGATAACGACTATTCCTCTATCGAAGCCTGCAATGAAGCCGGGGTTACGATGGTTTATACGGGGCAGAGAAGCTTCAAACATTAACAGCAATGCAAAATTCAAAGTGCAAAGTGCAAAATGGATAGTCCCGTAGGGATGGCACATAATAGCCCGGAAATTGATTTGCGGGTCGTAAATTCCGGGCATAGTATGGGAGAAACACTATGAATCTCATGGATATTCTGACGCAGCAGTTGAACGGCGGCGCATTATCTCAGATCAGCAAACAGGTCGGTATTGATGAAAATACCGCAAATACGGCAATTTCTTCGATTGCGCCCATGCTGATTTCCGCGCTTGCCAAAAAATCTTCCCAGCCGGATCAGGCAGACATTCTTCATCAGAAAATTGCCGATGAGCATGATGATGTTCTGGATCATGTTCTGGGAGATCGCCGAGACAATATTCAGCAGGGGCTGGCACAGCAGACCGGTCTGAATGCCGGTGCTGTCGGTGGCTTGATTTCCGCACTGGCACCGATGCTGATCAATGCGATCAGCCAGCAGCAGAAAAAACAGGGATTGGACGCGGGAGGCTTATCATCATTTCTGAACAATCAGAGCGGGCTGATTCAGGCTGCCGCGCCCGCAGTGATGAATGCGCTGTTCAATATGCTTGATACCAACAAGGACGGCAATATCATGGATGATATCGGTCGCATGGCGGGCAAATTGTTCGGCGGGAAATCGTGAGCAATTTCTCATAAACCACAAGCGTTTGCTGACGGGTATCTTCCATATTGCGGCTGTTATCCACAATCATCGTGGCAAAGCGTTTTTTGTCTTCTATCGGCATCTGGGAACGTATCCGCAGCATCGCTTGGTTCTCCGAAAATCCGTTTCTTGCCATCAGTCTTTGCAATTGCAGGACTTCCGGCACATAAACCAGAATAATCTCCGAAAATCTTGTGTACATTCCCGATTCGATCAGCAGCGGAATATCCTGAATAATGACAGACAAGGGATTTTCGCGCTGAATTTCCCGAACCTGACGATCCGTCTCTTCAAACACAAAAGGATGCACAATCCGATTGAGAATTTCTTTCTGATTCGGGTTATTGAATACAATGTCAGCAAGAGAGGGACGGTTGATTTCTCCGCTCGGCAACAGAATTTTTCTGCCGAAATGCGCGACCAGTTTTTCCCACGCGGGAAGCCCTTTTCGGACCACCGCGTGGGCAATCGCATCCGCGTCCACGATTTTTGCGCCTGCCTGTTTCAGAATCAGCGACACAGTGGTTTTGCCACTGGCAATTCCGCCGGTAAGTCCTGCAATTGTCATCTTTTTCAGTTTTCCCTGACCTGAATCCAATACGCGTCTGTGCCGATGATTCCGTCTTTTTTCAAAGAGTTGAACAGCTTATCATCTCTTCGGGGATAAAAGCCGATCATCACGCCATAGCGGATCGAAGTATCCTGAGATACTTCAATATCAGGATGTGCTTCGATACCTTCTTTTTGAAATTTTTTCACATCCTTTTGAGCATCTGCCTCATTTTTGTATCCGATGATCTGCACCCAGAATCGAAGATTTTTGGAGGCTTTTTTGGCTTTGGCAGCTTTGAACGCGGTGATTGCCGCATCCGCGGTGCTGTAAAGACCAAATCGCACAGACCACGACAATTGTGTGATTCGGATTTTATCCGGGACAACGGCGGGAGTTGAAACCGATGTTTTCTGCAACGGCGGTGCATTTTCGAGCAGTTTGGGCAGAATCAGATCACAGAATTTTGTCCGATACTGATCCACGCCGATCCGCTGTCCTTCGATAGGATAAGTGGGTTCGAGTCCTTTGTTATGAAAAATCTCTCCGTCGGGCGTCTGAAGCCACGCGGTGGTGATAAATAATGCGGAACCGTCTGCAAGCTCGATAATGTCCTGCCGGATGCCTTTGCCGGAAGTTTTTCTGCCCAAAGACTGCGCGCGCCCGTTGTCCACCATTGCGGCAATAAACACTTCGGACGCGCCCGCGCTTCCCTCATCCTGCCAGATATAGACCTGAGATTTGGCATTCATAGGAATGGTCATATTTTTATACAACTTGGTTTCTGCCCGGCTTTTGAACCCCACAATGGTTTTGTCTTTTTCCAAAAACAGGGTGGCACAATCGGTTGCCGCATACAAATCTCCTCCGGGATTTCCTCTGAGATCGAGAATGATCGGAATGCCTGCTTCGATTTCCGACAATATTTTCTGAAGCTCCTGACGGGTATGGGATGTAAATGCCAAAAACCGGATCCACGCAAATTCGTTTTGTGATTCCAAACGAAGTGATATCGGCGAAGGGGAAACTCGCCTGACGCGAAACTCTGAATATCTGTCTTTTCTGAAAATTCTCAATACGGATTCGGAATCTTCTTTGCCCAGCGATTTTGCAGTAACCATCAGAGGGGATAAATCGGTAATATCCTCTCCGTCCAAAGCTTCCAGAATATCGCCCGGCAGCACACCGGCTTTGTCCGCCGCGCCTTCGGGATATGGAAAGCAGACGATCCGCCCCAGATTATCCGTATCGAATTCGATTCCGAGTCCGATATAGTTATTTTTCTGAGAAGATTTGAACAGATCGTATTCTTCGGGTGTCAGATACGCGGAAAACGGATCCGTGATCTTCAGATATGCCTTGAGGCTTTTGGAAAGAATATCCCGGCGCGTAATGTTATCAAGCGAATATCGTTCGATTTCGTTGATTGCCTGAAGGTAGACCTGAACATCCTCATCCATGACCGGCGAAGCGTTGAGATTCGAAGGAAAGATCAGAAAGAGCAGTATCGTAAAAATTGCTGATTCCTGACCTGACAGAAGCCTGTGGATATTGTCTCTGTGGCGAATCCAGATTCCCGAACTGATCATCATCGCGCAGACAGCAAATATCACAGACTTTGTAAAAACCGGCACAGATAGCATCATCGCAACTGCTGCAAGCAAAGATCCGGCAGATACCCGCCGCGTCAGAAGAACAACTGCCATAAATATCAAAATTGCAATCATAAAAGATTTCGGAGAGATCATCATAAATATTCCTGCGGCAGTGGCAACCCCTTTGCCGCCATCTCTGAATTTCAGGTATATCGGATATAAATGCCCCGAAAACGCGCTGAATGCAACGGCAGAAATCCGAACATCGCTTTCGGGGAATACGGTCATCGCGAGCCACAGCGGAATCGCGCCTTTTGCCATATCCGCAATCAGGGTCAGTATGCCCAGTTTCCACCCCGCGACCCGGCGGACATTGGTCGCACCGATATTGCCGCTTCCCTGTCTGCGAATATCGGCAGAAGCGAATATCCGGGTCAGCACAAGCCCGAAAGGAACGGATCCCATCATATATGCAAACAACATGAGAAGAGCAAATTTCATGCTTGTAATTTATCCAAAATAACGAATAACTGCAAGAGTTTTTCCTGATGGGGTCAAATAAAGATAAGAGATATGATTTATTGAAGGATATTAATCGGAGCGTAGAATCAGGCGGCTGTCCCCTGCCGGATAACCGCCCGAAAAAGATTATTTCAAACTGCCCTTGAAAGTGGCTTTCCGTTTTTCCAAAAATGCGGATGTGCCTTCTTTGGCATCTTCGCTTGCCAGACACAGCGCAAACGCATCACACTCGATATTGAGTCCGGTTGCAAGATCGGCATTCAAGCCGGTGTTGACCGCCTGTTTTGCCGCGCGCAGAGATACTTTGCCTTTGGATGCGATGGTTTTGGCGGTTTTCATCACTTCTTCCATAAGATTTGCCAACGGACAGACCTTGTTGACCAGACCGATTTCTTTGGCTTCGGCAGCCGGAACCATTTTGCCGGTGAAAATCATTTCTTTTGCCATGTTTGCACCGATCAGACGGGGCAGTCTCTGTGTGCCTCCGAATCCGGGAATAATGCCCAGACTGATTTCCGGCAATCCGAACATGGCATTTTCAGACGCGTAAATAAAATCGCAGGCAAGCGCCATTTCGCTGCCGCCCCCGAGTGCAAATCCGTTGACTGCCGCAATTGCCGGAATAGCCAGCTCCTGAAGTTTGGAAATAACGACCTGTCCGGCTTTGGCAAAAACTTTTGCCTGAAGCGCGTTGAATGTTGCCAGTTCGGTAATATCCGCGCCTGCCACAAATGATTTTTCGCCCGAACCGGTCAGAATCAGCACCCGGATATCCTCATTCGCGATAATTTCATCCAATGCGTTGGAAAATTCTCCCAACAATGCGGTATTGAGCGCGTTCAATGCTTTGGGACGATTGAACGTGATGGTTGCAATGCCATCCTGTACATTGAAAATAATGTTTTCGTAAGCCATTTTCAGCTTTCCTCCGTAAGGAAACATTCTCTTTCATCAGAGGGAATGTTCCCCATATCGATATAATTTCAGAATTTTGCCGATTTTTATATCCCTTAGTCCGATAGAAGTCAAGCGGTGTTTCATCCGCTCGGCGGCTGATTCAAATTCAGCACGACTCCCACCGGGCAATGATCGGATCCGTGAATATCATCTCTGATAAATGCCTGTGTTACCTGATTGTTATTTATCATTTCATTATTCACAAACACATAATCAATACGCCACCCCGCATCCCGTTTTCTTGCCGCTGTGCGATACGACCACCACGAATATTTTACCGCATCGGGATAAAAATGGCGAAATGTATCTGTATAGCCGGTCTTCACCATCTGATCCAGCCAATCCCGCTCGATTCGCAGAAATCCCGATGTGTTTTCATTGGCTTTGGGATTTTTCAGATCGATTTCATTGTGAGCCGTGTTATAATCTCCGGCAACAACGATATTTTTCCCGGATTGTTTATATGAATCCGCATATTCCAGAAAATCTCTATAAAAATCCAGCTTATACTGAAGACGCCCCTCGTTCATGCCACCGTTCGGAAAATAGACATTAAAGAAGATAAAATTGCCGAAGTCCATTTCGATAATCCGCCCTTCATCGTCATATTTCGGAATGCCGATACCGTAGCTGACCTTTCGGGGCTTCAATCGGGTATAAACGCCGACACCGGAGTATCCTTTTTTCACCGCATAAGACCAATACGACTCATAGCCTTCCAAATATCGCATTTCGGGTGTCAGTTGATGCTCCTGAAGTTTGCTTTCCTGTATGGCAAGAATATCGGGAGAAAGCAGCTTGAACGATTTGAAAAAATTTTTCTGAACAACGGCTCTGAGTCCGTTGACATTCCATGAGATGATATTCATCTGTCAACTTTCCTTTCTCCGCAAAAAGTATTGAACAACCTTGATAGGATTTCCACACTCAGATTTCAGCCTCCCCTTGAATTCATCAGGTGGATCAAGGTTTTATAT
>CAZMDM010000362.1:0-3608 GCA_964564775.1 uncultured Desulfonema sp.
AATATCATCCCGAAATACGATGATTAGCGCGGTTGTTGCCAATGCTGCCGGCGAAATTTTTGATCTCGAAGGATATGCTGCGGTGGGAATGGCGGGAGAAATATTTATTCCTCTGACAGACAAAGATACGATTCCCATGCCTTTCGGAAGCGAATTGATGCTGCTGCCCGACAGAATTCCGATGCTTTACAATCTGTCATCGGAGCAATTCGAATGGATGCCCGAAAATCCTTACAAACCCGGAGAAGCGGTATTTCCGGTTGCGGTTTTCAATTCCCCGGGCTATGTGCTGTCATATACTGCGGCATATCGGGAAAAAGATAGCGCCGCTTACCTTCCTCTGTTTTCTTACGGAGCGGTGGGATGGAATCGCGGCAAATTTGCAAGTGCTGCAATTCTCGTGGACAGCGAGCCTCGTCAGGACTTGCGACAGATGAAGCGCAAACATGTGATTGCCGGTATTCGGGAGATGAAAAAACTTATGCCCCGAAATCGCTTACGGAAGCATTTGGAAAAGTGCGCTTTGGAATACGGATGCCCTGCCGGAAAAAATTTTTTTCTGAAACGGTATGAAGCACCCCTGCCCACCTCTCAGCGCTGCAATGCCCGCTGTATCGGCTGCATATCGCTTCAGGCAGATAGCGACATTCCCAATACTCAGGATCGGATCAACTTCACGCCATCTCCCGAAGAAATTGCCGAAATCGCTCTGACCCATATCCGAAATGTAAAAAACAGCGTGGTCAGTTTTGGTCAGGGCTGCGAAGGCGATCCGCTATTGGCGAATCATGTTATTGAGCCTGCAATCCGCCTGATCCGATCCGAAACAGGAGAAGGCACGATCAATCTCAATACCAATGCGGGCAGACCCGATATTTTGGAAAAGCTCTTTGATGCGGGCTTGGACAGTGTGCGCGTCAGCATCAACTCTGTCAGAAAACACTGCTACAATGCGTATTTCCGTCCCCAAGGATATACATTCGAGAATGTACTTCGCAGTATTGATATTGCATTGAATCGCAGAAAATTTGTGTCTGCCCACTATCTGATTTGTCCGGGAGTTACAGACAGTCCTGAAGGAGCAGAAGCATTTTTGGCATTTTTAAAAGATCGCCCGATATCGATGATTCAATGGCGTAATCTCAATTTCGATCCGCTCAGATATTGTCGGTTTATGAATCAGACTACAAAACACGGCGCTCCGATAGGCATGAAAACGCTTCTGAATACAATCCGCAATGCTTTTCCGAGATTGATCTACGGCTATTTTAATCCGCCGAAAGAATCATTCTGACAGAAATGCTGGCAAGCCTGTTAGTCTCAGAAGCTCTCAGTCCTGAAAATTTTTTCTTATTCTTCCGTTTCGAGTTCCGTCAAATCCTCAACCCCTGCCATATCTGCCAGCATTCTGGTATAATTCTTCAGGCTTTTTTGCAGAACTTCCAATTCCTGCCTGAAAATCCGGCATGTTTCGTGATTTTGAAAAGCACCTGCAAGCGACTGTTTATGCCATTTGGCAGTAAAGGGTCTGATTTTCTGGTTTAAGACAACCACCGCAAGTTTCGTGAATTCGATACAGTCCCTGCCGTGCTTTTTGATAATATTCCGGGTCAGATCAAAAAGTTTGTAAACACTTTCCAAAGCCGGTTTTTCATCCCCATGCTCTGAGGCAAGATACTGAGTCGAAATTCTGGTCAGCAGTTCGATATACAGTTCCCATGCCGCATTTTTATCTGCATCCTGCGGTTTCCATTCCATCTCAAGAAAATTCAGTTTGATTTTCAGAGAGGTCATGTCCCATTTTTCAAGCCAGTTGCTCCACTTCATTGTTCTTCTCCTGGGGTATTATGATTTTTACTGTATCATAATTTTATGATCATAATTTTATGATTCTTCGAGGCTTATCTGCGAAGTTTCCTCTTCTTCTTTTTCCGCCAATCTCGCAGCGCCCACAATACGTTCATTTTCATCCCGCTCCATGAGCTTGACGCCCTGAGTATTGCGGCTGATGATGGAAACGCCTTTGACCGGAATTCGGATGATTTTGCCGGAATCGGTCATCAGCATCAGATCATCGTCTTCTTCGACAAGCACTATTGCTGCGACTTTGCCGTTGCGCTGCGTGGTTTTGATGGTAATCACGCCTTTGCCGCCTCTGCGTTGCACCGGATATTCATCAATCGAAGTGCGTTTGCCGAAACCGTTTTCCGTTGCCGTGAACAAGGTCTGACCATGACTTAAGACTTCCATTGCCACGATATGATCATCATCATCAATGTTCATGCCTTTGACACCTTGAGCCGCGCGACCGGTCGGACGCACATCGGACTCGTGAAAACGGATGGCTTTGCCCATTGCAGAACCTAAAAATACATTCATCGTGCCATCAGTGATTCGTGCGGCAATCAACTCATCGTTTTGGGTCAGATTGATCGCGATAATTCCGCCGGATCGTGGGCGGCTGTATGCCATCAGTTCGGTTTTTTTGACAATTCCGCTTCGGGTTGCCATGAGAATATGATGTCCCGGCACAAATTCGGGAACAGCCAGAACTGTTGTCAGGCGCTCTTCTGTCTCGAAATTGAGCAGATTGACAATTGCCTTGCCTCGACTGGTGCGGCTTGCCTGAGGAATATCATAGACTTTGCACCAATAGACCTTACCCTTGTTGGTAAAAAACAAAAATGTGTGATGAGTGGAGGCAATGAACAGCCGTTCCACAAAATCTTCTTCCCGGGTTCCCATTGCCATCTTGCCTTTGCCGCCTCTGCGCTGGCTCTGATACAGGGTAATGGGATTGCGCTTGATATAGCCTTCTTTGGAAATCGTAACCACCATGTCTTCCTGAACAATCATGTCTTCGATGGTCAACTCTTTCGAGGCTTCGACAATTTCCGTGCGCCGGGAATCTCCGAATTCATTTCTGATTTCAAGCAGTTCTTCTTTGATGAGTTTCAGCACAATCGGATCGCTGCCGAGAATTTCTTTATACCACGCAATATCTTTCAGCGTATTGCGATATTCTTCCAGAATCTTTTCCTGCTCCAATCCGGTCAGTCTTTGCAGGCGCATATCCAAGATTGCCTGTGCCTGAATCGCGGTCAGGTTGAAATTGCTGCTCAATCCGGCTTTGGCTTCCTGCGCGGTTTTGGATGCCCGAATCAGGGCGACGGCATCATCCAGATTTTCCAAAGCAATTTTCAAGCCCTCCAAAATATGCGCTCGTTCTTCGGCTTTTCTTAAGTCATACTGAGTGCGGCGAGTGATGATTTCTCGGCGATGCCGGATAAAATGTTCCAGCATTTCTTTGAGGCTCAATAGTTGCGGGCGATTATGGACAATTGCCAGAAAAATAATACCGAAGCTGTTTTCCATCTGCGTATGCTTGTAAAGCTGATTTAAGACCACTTCCGCAACCTGATCTTTTTTCAGAGCCACCGCAATCCGCATTCCTTCGCGGTCAGACTCATCCCGCACATAGCGCACGCCCTCAAGCTGCTTTTCCTTCATCAATTCGGCAATTTTTTCGATCAGTCGGGCTTTGTTGACCTGATACGGCAGTTCGGTTACCACAATGGTTTCCATGCCGGTTTTTTTATCTTCTTCAA
>CAZMDM010000363.1:0-7110 GCA_964564775.1 uncultured Desulfonema sp.
TTCCGCTCTAAGGACAGATACGCACTTCAAGCCGTTTGTACACGGACAGATCAAATTACTGCGTAAGGTGAGTTAAAATTTCAAATCTCTGAACATATCAATGGTTCGGACACTTTTTTATAACCTACTATTTATACATAAATTTCAATTCTTGCAGTTTAAGATAACGGGATCATGTATTTTCAATAGGTTATTTTGCATTGCAGTCTTATTTTTAAAAAACTGTCCGAAGTATTGAACATATCAAAATGCGATATATTCAGCCACTGCTTTTTCCGCTTCTTTTCTTGATCTGACCATCACCACATCGAAACTGAAATCCGCGCCTGTCTGGGTCCATCTTTTTGCAGATAACTGAGTAACCGGAATTTCCGAATCGATAGTAATCAGTGCGGATAATCCTGCCTCTGCGTAGCCGGGAAATAGATAGGTTTCAAACCATTTCTGGGTTTCTTCGAGTACAACGCCCTTTGCCGTTGAGACATCCACCACGATAATTTTTGCTCCGTTACGAACTTCCCGCAACTGCCTTTCACAGCACTCCCGGACAATATTCTGGTCGAACATATCCTTCCATAAAACGTATATAACGCCTGTTTCAGGTTTGTAATTGACCTTCACAGAGCCTTCTTTCATATAAATGGTATTGCTCACAGACGCTCCTTTCTTGTAAAATGCGGATCTGTCCTCAGAGCGGAAAGAGCAGACAGAGAATCCGCGGATCTGTGGAAAATCAGAGCCTTTGAAAATTACTGCGTAAGGTGAGTTAGGGAGACAAACCAGCATAATACCGGATAGTCTCCTTTATTCGATTCCCAAAACTTCTCGGACAGCGGAAATCAAATCTTTGCGGTCAATCGGTTTGGTAAAGGTGCGAATCGCGCCGAATCCTTCTGCGATTTTTAGATAATGATGCGGTCCCACCAATCCGCCGCCGGACATGGCGATAATCCTGAGATCGGGATGATCTTGCAGAAGTTCCCGAATGGTCTCGAGCCCTTCTTTATCCGGCATGATAATATCGGTAATTACCAGATCGGCAGGAGCTTGGTGAAACAGGCGAATTCCCGCTTTGCCATCTGCTGCATCCGCCACTTCGAAGCCTTCCCGTTCCAGCATCTGCCTCAGCATACTCCGTATCTGAGCATCATCATCAATAATCAGTATGCGTGCCACAATTATTCTCCCTGTATCAGATTGAAAGAGCGAAGCTCTTCGATCAGTTTTGCCCTGTCAATCGGTTTGACGATATACGATGTCGCGCCGCCTTTGTAGTAGGCTTCGAACACGTTTTTGGGATCGCTCAACGCGGTAATCATAATGACTTTGACTTCTGCAGAGCCTTTGATACCGATACTTTTTTCGATTTCCCGGATTTGTTTCAATGCCTCCTGCCCGTCCATTTTGGGCATCATAATATCCAAACAGATCAGATCATAAGGCTTTTTTTCCTGCCACGCCAGCCGGAATGCCTGAACCGCTTCTTCGCCATCCACCACCACATCGCAGTCTCCGTAAGGAGACATGATTTCTTTCAGATATTTTCGGGCAATAAAATCATCTTCCGCAATTAGGGTTCTCATAAATATCCTCCTATTTTGTCGTTTTGTATCCGATACGCAGAGCGCCCCAGTGTTTTCCTTTGATCAGAATGGGAACAGAAAGATCGGACATCTGTTCTCCGGTATCTCTTTGATAACGCTGCAATAAAAATGGCTCGGTATTTCTTGCCGCAGCCAGTCCGGTACGGTCATTGAAGATTCTCTTCGTTCGGTTGTTGTTCAGATCAACGTCTGCTTTGCCGGTCAGGGGCTGGGAATATTTTTTATTGTGTGTCGGCAGATAGCCGTTGATATCAACCGCCACCACAAAGGCAATCCGCTCATCTTTTGCCAGACATTTATCCAGCGGTTCCTGAATGAGTTCATCCAAGCGGCGATCATACTGTGTATGATATTTCTGCGGAGAAGTGTTCGGGATCGGAATATAAAATGTATCGAACAATTGATTTTCTTTCAGTTTTCCGCTTGTCAGCAACTGCTCCATCTGAGAAATCACCTGTGCGCGACATTCTTCTGCCCATTGTTTCACCTGAAGATCAAAGCCCTGAAGCGTTTCCTGAGCATGAGACAGGCTGAAATACCATAAAACAATACTTATAAAAATCAATACTTTGAATTTATTCATCATAGCCCCCTGTTTATGATGATTTTTTAGGTTTGACAACCATTTGAATCAGCTTGGTGATACGATCCACGATATCCTGAGTATAGGCATCGGGATTCTGAATAATTCCGAGAAAGTAAGTATCCATCGGAAATATCAGGAGTTTTTCATTATTTTTGCGGGTCAGCAGCATATATTTCAGATATGTCAGTCCTGCAACCGAGCCGATGGCATCGCAGCTGAGTCCGCCGAACACGATCATCGGCGCCAGCGTATCTGTACTTTCCAGATTATGAACCATCACTTTGCCGTCATTTCGCACCAGAATATAGTGTCTGACGCCTGAAATCTGCAAAATCCGTTTTCCGAAATCCTGAAGGCTTGCCATGATATGCCTCCCGTTTCAGTGTTTCGGTTCAAGATAGGGAAGTATCAGTTCCCTGTAATACGCTGCTTTGTCCTCGTCATTGATTTCCTTATCCAGTATAGCAATCAGGTTTTCCAAAGAAGCATAAGACGGCGTATCACGTTTCAGCCACTCTTCCAAAGCTTCGATAAAGATAATTTTTGCCATAGGTCCCATAACTTTGGCAAGCGCGGATTTCATGCCGTTCAGATCATTTGCCATAGGACCGGATTGCAAAAGTTCGTCAGCAGTGAAAATTTTTTCAGCAGGAGGTTCGGGAGATTCTACGGGTCTCATGTCGATTCCCGAAAGGCTGCCGAAATCATCCATAATCAGATTCAAAGACATGCTCAGTAGATTTAAGTTGACTGACGGATCGCATATCGCAATCAGAAACATATTGGCAGACGCTTCGCGGACGATTACGACCGATTCTTCATAATATAATGAAATTTCAGTTATATCGGAAAAATTGTTTTTGCCGCTGGCATACATTTTTGACAGCAGTTTGCCGATATTGCTCAGCTTGGCTTCTTTGAATATCGGCGGAAGGTTATTGGCGATAATGCCTTTTCGGGAGTCGAAAATACATCCGCCCACCACACCGGGAATCGCTTTGAGTTCCTCGATCACCTGTTTCATGTGTCCCTCCTGATATCCTTCATAAATTCCAAAGGCTTGACTCCGGGTTTCAGGGCAACGGCAAACCGCCGGTTCAGATGGTGAAACAGGGAATAACGGATACCGCGTTTGGTATGAATCACCATATATTGCAGGGCTCCCGAATGCAGTAAAGACCTGATCTCTTCCGATGCCAGAAAATACGGAGACGGTGTTATGGTCAGCAGACTGCCGGACGGAGAATGATATTCTTCCAAAGCATCCTGAGTATCGAACATCGCGTATTCATACACACCCGTATTTCTTCCGAGCATTTCCATAAATCCTTTATAAATATCCTGCCTTTCGCTATTTTCAGGTTTATCCGGCTGATTTTGGGAAATCTCTTCCTGCTCGTCTCTGAGCCTGTGGCTTTCCATGAGTAAATATGCCAGAGGCTCTGTAATCTGGATGTCCTGTTTTTTACAGATGCTTTCCACCCGAATACGGGTCTGTTTCCAGAACATGATGTCGAACAACGCGGCTTTCCCCTTGAGATTTCCGGTTTCTGCAGCAATCAGTTCTCCGTCCTGACAATAAATATATCCTGTTTTGGTGCCGGAACGAACAATCAGGGTGCAGGTTTTTTCTTCCATATTGATCAGTTGCAGAAATGACGGCAGACTAATCCCCTGTATCCTGCCTTCTGAAGCAATATTCAGTTCTGCGACAATGGATTTGATCAGGGTTTCCGAATCCGATTTCTGAAAATAACGGCTGATTCCCGCATTTCCGAGTTTGGAGCGGAATTTCGAAAACAAAGATGTACCTATGGCAATCACCGGAATTTCGGGATGGTTCTTGCTGAGATAGGATAACAGTTTGAAACCGCCGAATTCTGCTGACTCCACCTCGACAACAATCAGATCAACTCGGATCAGTTGAAGAATCCGGGCAGCGGACTGCGCCCGGCGAGCGGTAATCACCTCTGCTTCTTCATAAGCTTCGAATGCTTTCGATATCCGGGCAAGATATTTTTCATCGTCTTCTGCAATCAATATCTTTTTCACAGGATAATAAACCCCGATTTGAAATGATAGGTCAAGCGTCTGCGATTCAATATATATGATATATGTCTGAACGTCAAACAAAGAAAAACTTGTATTCAAAAATCAGAACTTCTCTCTCGCAGAAAAGCAATCCGATGAGGAATCTCCGCCATCACCTCGCTCGCCAGAAATCCGTAAGCGCCTGTTGTTTCCGCAAGAACATCTGCTGCTGCGCCGTGAAGATAGACGCCTGCACATGCTGCTATTTCAGGAGATATGCCCTGAGCCAGCAGTCCTGTGATGATGCCGGTCAGTACATCGCCCATACCGCCGGAAGCCATGCCGGAATTGCCGCTCGGATTGACAAAGACCCTGCCGTCCGGGATCGCTACAACCGTTCCCGCACCTTTCAAGACCAGATACACCCGATAGGTTTTGGCAAACTGTCTGGCACAGGTAATGCGGTCTTGCTGAACTTCGGATGTCGTGATATTGACAAGTCTTGCCATTTCCCCGGGATGAGGAGTCAGTATCACCGGAACTCTCAGTTGCTTCAGCATTTCCGTATGTCCGCTCAGGGCATTCAGACCGTCTGCGTCAATGACCATCGGAGTATGGCTTTCCCATATCATTCTGCGGATCAGTTGCTGAGTCTGTGCGAATTGTCCCAGACCGGGACCGATTGCCATGACGCGTTTGCCTTTTGCAAGCATGATAATTTTGTCGAATGCAGCTTCGGATAAGATACCTCCGGCATCGGGCAGAGGTTCGGTCATCACTTCGACAGCCAATGTTTCCAAGATTGTGTTGATACTTTCAGGAACTCCGAGCGTTACCAATCCCGCGCCGGCTCTCATGGCAGACATGGCAGTCATTGCTGCCGCACCGCTTTTGCCCTTCGAACCCGCAATGACCAGCACATGACCCGTATCGCCTTTATGGGCATCGGCGGAGCGGTACGGCAGTCCGAGCATCTCCGGATTTATCAGATATTGTTTCGGACAGACTTCATCGGCAATATATTTCGGAATGCCGATATCTGTGATATCGAGTTTGCCCCGATATGCCGCGCCCGGATAGAGGTAATGCCCGATTTTGGGATAAGCAAAAGTGGCGGTTGCAACCGCTCTGATGCAGACCCCGCAGGGCTGCCCTGTATCCGAATTGATGCCGGACGGTATATCGATAGCAAACACAGGCTTGTTCAGTGAATTGATATATTCGATAATGGTTCTGAAATAGCCTGTAATATCGGAATTAAGTCCGGTCCCGAAAATCGCATCCACCCAAATATCCTGCTGACATAAGGCAGGATGATGTTCGGCAAAAGAGGCTTCATCGGGGATTTCGATCACCGGCACATTCAGGTGATACAGCAGCGCAAGATTGTCTCCCGCGTCGCCGGATTTCACCGAATCTTTTCGGGCAAGAAGAAATACGGTAACATCAATATTTTTCTGAGACAAATATCGTGCGACCACGAACCCGTCTCCGCCGTTATTGCCTTTTCCCGCAATAATGCCCACTTTTTTCTGAGACAGATCACCAAACACTTTCAGAAAAAAACGGGTCGCGCCTCTGCCCGCGTTTTCCATCAGCACTCTTCCCGGAATCCCGAATGATTCGATGGTTCTTCTGTCTGTTTCCCGCATTTCGGAGGCTGTAAGCAGATACTGAACACCTGACATCTGACACCTGACACTTTCTTAAGCATATCTCATGTGGTTATCACCCATGATACTCTTTCCGACAATATTTTTCAACGGATTCATTCAAAGATTCTTACATCAGAAGCCTTGAATTGTAAATCGATAGTTCAGATACTTTATTGCTGTTTCTTTCTGTTCGGAAAATTCATGCTTGTTTTATTTCGGATTTCTTGACAATTATACTTGAGAAATGCTAATTCTGTCATCAGCATTAAGGAAATGCTGATGACGCATGACTGAAAACGGAACAAAATCGTCAAAAACCCGGTGGCATCATCTGCTGGGCGCGCTTCTTGAAGAATTGCTCACGCCAGTGGGAATTTCGGTATTTTCCGATTTTCCGGTAATGAGCGAGCCGCCGGAGGGCGACATTTTGCTTCTCAGAAATGAGAGTGGAACATGGACTGAGGAACAAAAAGCCCGCCTTCCTGACGGAATCAGGGACAGCCGTGCGGGACACATTCTGATCGAATTCAAATACACGGAATCGGTTACGGATCAGGCATTCAGGCAGATTCTTGCTTATGATTATTTTTACAGACGCTCCCGGAAACTCGGACAAGATGATGTCCGGTCATTTCTCATAAGTGCAAAGACGCCTAGGAAAGATATTCTGCGCCGGTTCGGCTATGAGCCGGGTCGGCATCCAGGCGTGTACGGAAGCCGGCATCCTCTGACAGAGAGGGTAATGCTGCTGTGTCTGAACGGACTTTCCGATGAGGAGCATAACGCGTGGATAAAATGTTTCGCAGCCCGAAAAAAGGAGAAACAGTCCGCTTTCAGCAGAATAAAGCAGAAAGGATTTTCCGCGCTGACAGAAAGAATGGGACGGCTGATAAGCGGTCTTCTGAATATATGGTTCGGAAAAGGAGCTGATATTATGAAACTCGAACTTACGCCCGAAGCGGTCGAAGAACTAGGAAAAGAATGGAAAGATGTCATCATTTCGAGTCTCAGACCTGAAGAACGTCTCGCAGGGCTCAGACCTGAAGAACGTCTCGCAGGGCTCAGACCCGAAGAACGTCTCGCAGGGCTCAGACCCGAAGAACGTCTCGCAGGGCTCAGACCCGAAGAAATTTTTTCACTGTTCAGACCTGAAGAAATTTTTTCACTGTTCAGACCCGAAGAACGTCTCGCAGGGCTCAGACCCGAAGAAATCGATGCCTATCTGAAAAAATTC
>CAZMDM010000364.1:0-3524 GCA_964564775.1 uncultured Desulfonema sp.
GACGTATCAGAGGCTTGACTATATGCCACAAGTCGGCTGATTTTTTAGGTTTTACTGACAACATACGGGTAATTCTGTCATGGCTTATCTGTCCTTCAAGTAAGGCTGACAAACCCGTTGCAGTAGTAAGTCCGAAAGAACTCAGCAGATAGTCAACATATAAGTCATATAGCTTATCATTCATAGATTCACCTTTTCAGTTGTTTTTCTGACAGAATCATATTAAACTGTTATTAAATTTTTTTCAACTGCGTAAGGTGAGATCAATATATTCAGAGGTTCAATGATCTGATCTTAAACGGAGGATATTTTTATGAAGAAAATTGTTTCATTGATTGTGTTTGCCATGCTGCTTTTTGCAGGCGTGGGCGAATTGGGCGCAGGCGTAGTCGGGGATGTGAACAACGATGGCGTAATCGGGCTGCCTGATGTAATTTACGGATTGCAGGTAGTAGCAGGACTCAGACCCGAATCGCCAACTGCTCCGCTTATCTGGCAAGGCGGTTGGCAGGAAAATGTGTTTTATCAACAAAACAAGGTGGTTCAATTCAATGAAGTACTCTATGTGTGTGTACAATCGCATACATCAAGCGTATCTAATGCGCCGCCATCCAAAGTGATGTGGAGTACTTTAGCGAGTATCGGACAGAATTTCAGCAGGTGAACAATTTTTTCAGGAGGAAGTTATGAAAACAAGTGTGAGAATGAAAAGAATAATCATAGCTATTGCAGCTATGGTGCTGAGTCTGACTGCTTTGCAGATTGTTCAGGCTGATGAAATGCTGAGATTAAAGCAATACACAGACACTTTAACCAGCAGCAACGATAGGAATGAACTGAATCAGGCTTTTGAAAACCTGAGCAAGTTTGAGCCGAAAACAGAACAGGAAATTGATTTTCTGATCGGGGCAATCGGACAAGCTGATAAAAATGTCAGTCAAGCGGCTCAACAAGCATTGCTGAATGTCAGGGATAGCAATCTCGTTCCGAAAATTATATCCGTTCTTGAAAACAAAGATGTGAAAAGGTCTAAAGGCAGTCAGGAGGATATCAACGTCAAAGCTGCTGCCATCGGTGCGCTTGGAAAGCTGAGAGATAAAAGGGCTGTTCCGGCTTTGGTGAAAAACTTGGATGAAAGTGAGTTTATCACCGGCAGAGCCAGTTCTGCATTAGCTGAAATCGGCGATGAAAGCGTAATCCCGGAGCTTTTATCAAGAATCGGAAAACGGAATGCGCCTACGAGCCTTGCACTTGCAAAATTCGGTGCGCCTGCCTTGACACAGATTGTAAAACAGATTGAAGTTGAAAAAGGAAAACGCAAGCGAACCGTCAGTGCGGAAGGGGAAGATGAACGCTTCAGGCTGATACAGTCAATAGTATTTATCAAAGACCCTCAGGCTGCGCCGCAACTCAGAGATTTATTGAAAAATGAAGACTCGGAAGTAAGAGAGGCGGCTGTCAGAGCATTGGGGAATATGGGTGAGCTGGATATTGCCGAAGCACTAAAAGATGAGGATTCGGTTGTGCGGATGCATGTTTTATACGCTACGATAAAAGTAAATGATCCTGCTCTTATTCCACTCTTAATCAAAGCCTTTCTTAATGATAAGAGTGAAGGTGTGCGAACTACCGCTATAAATGTATTGGGTGAAAAAAAGAGTCTTGAAGCTGTTCCTGTTTTGGAAGAGGCTTTGAAAGACGATAACAGAGAAATTCGGACTGCTGCAAAAAGAGCATTGGCAAAAATAACGGGGAACTGAAAAAGCAAAAATGATGATCCTGTGTGAAGTCCGAAATCAAGGATATTTTCACTGTATCATCAAAAAATGGGAGGAAGAAGCCATGTGTAATAAAAGGATGAAATGGTCAGTTTTGGCGATCATTCTATGCTTGGTGTTGGCTAACGCTGCTTTTGGATGGTGGAGTATGAAGATTTCTTCATTAACTAACACTCATCAACAACTATCAGAACAAATTCTGCATTCTATTGATGCAGCAGAATATCCAGATATTGTAAAATTTTTTGCGCCAATAGATAATGCAACATTTGGAGTACCTAATGATGTAGATTGTCATGGTGCAGTCACTGGTACTAAAGGTGGAGATGGTGGCGCTAATGATGGTCCTGCTTGGTTTTGGTGGAGTATTGCCAAAGAAAAAAATAAGCTATTAAAATTTGGTAATCAGAGAAGCGACGATTCCCAAGATGCACAAACTGTAGCTGGAGCTTATTGGCATATAGGTAAGATGTTGCATTTGACAGAAGACATGGCGGTCCCGGCACATGCATTTGATATATTTCATGCGTTCTCTGGGGATTTTTGGGGCTTCGATCATATGGAATTCTATGCGGACGATAATTATGATTCTTCTTTATCAGGATTCACGCCTGCCTCTGGTGAATTGCCATATGTCTATAAGGATAATCTCAAAGACCATACAGTGGCAAAACTTAAACAATCATGGAGTTATTATTGGGTACAAAAGGATAATGCCAATAGCTTGAATGGTTGTTCAACCGGACATGTGGATCAATGTAAAGGAGAATACGGAAGTGGATATTCTTTTGCATTAGGAGACGCATTTCCGAGGAATATTGATACTGCAGATGTTACCCACAAATATTTAGTAAAGTCGCAATTGGCTGATGCTCGTAGTTTTGGCAAAGCAGCATTGATGGCAGCTTCTGAAAGCTTGCCGCCGCTTATCAAAGTTTTGGAAATGACTCCTTCTACCAGTTCTCAACCTGTTATTGACTTAACAAACGGGAACAATATTGCGGTTAATGTCTGGGAAAACCGTAAACCGAACGTCAAAATTTTTATGAATGTTGACAGTTCTTCTTCAACAACGCTTCTTGACAGTAATGGATTTCCTTGCACATTACAATCCATATCACAAACAAATTTAGACTTACTTCCGTATCAAGGTGTCTGCACGAAAACATGGAATGGCAAATTGGCAAATGGGACTTATCCTTCTCCGGGTGCTCATACCCTTGCTGTTTATGTAGTGGATGAAGACAACAATGCGAGTGATGTAGAAACCCATAGCTTTATTATGCCTGCTATGCCTGCCGTTATTTCCAATCCTGTGAATGGAACGATCTTCACTTCTAGCACGGTAACATTCACATGGAATAATGTCGGAGCAAGCCAATACTGGCTGTATGTCGGAACCTTAATCGGAGGATCCGATATTTACAATGCTTCGCAGGGTACGAATACATCGGCAACTGTGTCCAATCTCCCTACAAACGGTTCTGCAATTTATGTGCGGCTGTGGTCTAATCTTTCAGGCAGTTGGCGTTATAATGACTACATTTACAAAGGAGCCGCATCAGGCGGTAATTTGCCGGGAACAGTTTCGGTATATCCGGCTGGCGGTGTTTGGACAACTTCGCCTCAGAATATTGCGGTCAGCAGCACCGGAGCAACTGCCATTTATTATAAGATGTCGAACACCTATGACGGAAGCACGCCTTCTGTGCCGTCTGATCCGAGTAATTCGAGCTATGAAGGCTC
>CAZMDM010000365.1:0-6490 GCA_964564775.1 uncultured Desulfonema sp.
AAACATAAAAAACAATACTTTATAAAATCATTACGCATAATCGGTCGGCACAAATATCCGCAATCAACAGGGAACTATTAAAAAAACAAAAGCCCCTTCCCTTTCGGAAAGAGGCTTTAATATTTTTTGGCTATTTTACACTTCCAGCCAGGAATCCGAATACAATGTCTTGCCCATGATCACGTCAAAGGTCTTGACATAATCAAGCAGCTCTTTGGAAAGCTTGCTTCTGTCAGGCTCTTTGCCGTCCATCATATCATAGATCAGATTCACGATGTCAGGACGTTTGCCCTTGGCAATAGCGGTGAGCTGATCATCCAGCGGATCCGAAATGACCGATACCATGCCGCATTTTTCCAGCATGACCATGTAGGTCTGGTTCAGAATGCCTCTCAGGTGATGGGGCGGTCCGTTGGAAATATTGGACAATCCGCAGGTACTTTTGGCGCCCGGTGCGATGTCGGGAATCATTTTCTGAAATTCCATCAGGCAGATCAACTGCGGCTGCTGAATATTGACCGGTGTAACAATACCGTCAATCCAGATTTTATCATTGGTAATGCCGGCTTCGTTTGCCGCATAAATCAGTTCCACGCAAAGCGCAGCCCGCTCGTTTTCATCACGGGGAAGTCCTTCGGGTCCCCACATCAGGGCAACAAAATCTGCGCCAGAATCCGCAGCAATCGGAATCATCTTTTCATAGCGTTCGGGACGGCACATGATCGAGTTGATGATCGGACGCGCTGCCGTGGGCTTATACACTTTCAGCGCTTCCGCAATCGCGTTGTAGTTCGATGTGTCCAGAGCCAGAGGAACATCATCCACCACTTCCTGAACTGTTTTCACGACCCAGGGCATCAGCTCGGTACCTTCTTTTTTTGCAGGACCTAAATTGATGTCAATATAGTCCATTCCTTTTTCTCTCTGAAAAAGGGCTTCTTCCTGAATGGGTTTGGGATCGCGTTCTTTGAATGCTTTTCCGATTTTTTTGGAAATCACATTCAGGCTTTCACCGATAAGCAGCATAAAACCTCCCTGTCATTGAACGGTGAGACCGGAAATTCCCGCATCTCACCGGATAAATTATCTGGCTTTGAGGAATGCCGGAAGATGTGCGGCTTCTCTGGGACCGACCACAATTTTCCATCCTGCCAGTTCTTCTTCCATATCACCTGCAATGGCAGCAGCATAGCCCGGTATAATCACTTCTTTATGAGCAATTTTATCTGCAATACCGGATTTCTTGATAAACGTACCGACATCATCGCCCGCGAATTTTCCGGCAGCCCATGCGGTCATAACTGACAAGCCTTCGGTATCTTTGATCAGCAGCCATGTGGGTACGCGACTGGCTTCGATTTCACCGGATACGATAAAATAGGTCAGCGCGAAGTTAGAAGTTACGCAGACCGGCGACTTGTCTGTCGGGTTGCCAATTTCGTAGATTCCCTGAGTTACAGTCATGGGTCTCTGCGGGTCTGTGAAGATATTGAGGCGTTCCAGCAGCAGAGGGAACAGATTTTCACCCGTAAAATCAGACATAACCACAATCGCGCCATATTTTGCGATGAACATAGAAGCAATCATGGTTTCCACATCGATATTGGATGCCATTTCGCAGGGGAATACGATGGTCGGGAATCCCAGTTCGCGTTTTCCGGCTTTGAGCGCCGCTCGGCGGATAGCTACCTGATCTTCCAATGCCTGTTTGACTTCTCTGGATCCCGAATCCAGAACAAGGTCTTTCAAGCCCATGCCGGTCAACTTGGTGGTCAGCGCAATCAGTCCGTCAATCGAATCGGATTTGACCGCCAAAGGCAGTTCGGCTTCTTTTGCCAACGCACCGAACTCATCGGCATTCGCGGCGGTAGCCGCATACATCAACGGCTTTTTGAACTTACATGCATCCACACCAGCTTTCATTACGTCTGCTTTTTCACTCATCAGAACCACGTTGAATTCCGATGTTTCTGCCACCTGTTTGGCAACCGCGGCAAAAGCACCGGCATTGCCGTTCACATCTTTGACCGCTACCAGTTCAGGACGCAGATTCAAACCGACGCGCTCATACTGCAATGCGTTCCAGCTTTTGAGTTTCTTTTCGAGATCAGCAGCGGAAATATCGGAACCCACCACAGCCGCAAAAGCAGTCGGGTTGAAGAAGGTTTTTTCATGACGATACAATACGGTTTCACCGCCGACAGTGAAGGCTCTGACGCCTTTTCCGATGGCAACAGGACGGATCGGCGGTGCAGAAGCTTCAGCCAATTGGGCTTTTGCTTCGGCAGATACATAAGGACAGCTATCGAGTTCAGCTTTACCGGAAGCCAAATTCATTGCAAATGCAAGACATGTGGGAACACCGCATTCCTTGCAGTTGGTTTTGGGCAGGAGTTTGAAAATCTGAATACCGGTTAATGCCATTCTTTATCTCCTTGTCTTGTTATCTACAACGCACACGCGTGTTTGGGTTCATAAAAACCCTCCCCGAAATACGGAGAGGGCATCATATCAGAAATTATCCGATCAGCGGCGGCATGGACAATGCCGGATGATTCACTTTCTGCAGGAAGGGCAGAATTTCTTCTTCGGTAACGCCTACAGTTTCATCGGCAATCATGTCGTAGAAATTGGGAACGCCCAATTCTGTCGCACGTTTGATAATGCGCTCTTTGATTTCTTCTTTGAGAATTTTCGGCAGCCAGACGATCCGCAAAAATCCGCCATCTCCCACAAGAAATTTGCCCTGAGTGATGTTATATTTGGAATGTCCCACAAATCCCGGAGAAGACGCGCCGCCGCCCATCACACCGGCAAGTGTCGTGAACTTCATACCGCAGGGGGTATCGCCGGTATAATCCCGGTTGACCGTCATGATGCCGTTGCACTGAGGCAGAGTTGCGGCAATACATTCGCAGCATCCGCAGGTAGTCATCGGAGCCTGCATCAGAGAGTAAAAATTGTAATGGGTGATCGCGCCTCTGGAGGCTTTCGAAACAAATTCGTTAACGCCCTTCCACTGTCCCAGTTTGGGATCAATGCACTCGCCTTTTTCAATCGGCTGGTTGGGACCGGTCGGGTTGATTTCATAAGAAGCTTTGCAGTCCATCCAGTTGTATGCGCCGCAGAGTCCTGTTCTTTCCGGGCTTACGGTGCAGACATGCGTCGGAGCAAATGACTGACACAGGGTGCAGGAATAGTAAATTTCCACATCCTCATCTCTCATCTTTTCCACACGCTCATCACGGGTTCTGTATTCAGCTCTGGCGCGTTCAGTGATTTTATCCACATCTTCTTTGTTGGTGTAGATCGTAACCTGAACTTTGTCCAGAATCTTGCCGAAATCCTGATGGAATTTGGCATGAAGCACAACACCGATATGTTGGAGTGAAAAACGTTTGTCGATTGCGGCTTTGCTGATACGCACCCATGCAATATCTCTTTGTCCGATGTGCATGATGTACTGAATATAGTTGGTCAGATGATGAATCTGGCGTTCCAGAATCGGCTCGAAATCCGCCTGCATCTGACGACCGGCAACCTGAACATATACTGCCATCGGGAAAGAACTGCCGGCTTTGATGTCCGGCATATCGGGTCCGATAACCGTTACTTTGCCGTCTTCGATTTCATTCATCTCAGCCATTTTGACAAGCTCGGTACACTGAGTCTTGCCGCCGCCTGCCTGACAATACAGATCCGCACCGCGGACGCGCTCGCCCTCATACGCAGGACCAAATGCCAGAGGAATGTCAATCTGAGATACGGTAACCTTGAGACCTCTGATTTCAACGGATTTCTGTACCATTTCCTCATGTTTGACGTTTGCCACAACATGCTCGTAAGTACAGATACCGGTGGGCAGAATTTCGGGAATGTCGGTGTCTGCCAAAGTCGGGAAGCCCCAGTTGACGCATCCGGCCGCCGCCGCCGCCCATTCCGCATTGACATCGCCGAGCGCGTTGACAAATGCGAAAATACGATCCTTATTATACAGAAGCATGTTCTTGTAGTCACCGGGCTGAACACCGCCGAATGCCATAGCCGCGCGGTTGGCAAAGCCGAGTGCGAAAATTGCCGAAGAAATATCGGGACCGAAAGGAACGATACGGGTATTCCAGCCGACCTGAACGCCTGCCTGAAGCAACTGCTCGATAACCGTTGTGCCATTCTGGTTTGCCGCGCAAAAGATGTAAAGGCTTCGTTTCTGATAATCCTCCACAATCATTTTTGCAATTTCAGGTGTCGGTGCTGCACCGACGATCGCTGCAAAGCCGGGTGCGGAGCCGTCAACAAATTCAACGCCTCTTTTCCGCAATACAATGTCATCTGCCGCGCCAACCCAGATTTTTCCGTTTTCGATGTCCGGGTCTTCGGAATGGATATAGAAATTCGGATCATTCAGATAGCGGAGAGCTTCTTCGATTTCAAATGCGAACAATGCAGCCATACCCGCGTCCAACAGAGGCCCCAAATAGGGCAGATGATGCGAACCTTTGACATGCGGCGGCAGAAGACCGCGTGCAAATGCCAAAGGTTTTTTCATATCTTCGAGGGTTTCCACTTTATGCCCGAGCAGAGAGTAAATTACCGGCAGATAATATGCAGTGTTCGGAAAACCGACTTTCGTGCTGGCATCATAAGTCTGAAGAGCCTGTTTATACTTTCCTTCGACTTTGGAAACAATATTATAAGCACCCTGAATGGCTGCAAATGCGACTAATCTCGACATGTACTTCTTCCTCCTTCATTGAGGTATTTTCAGTTGGAACAGAAGCGATATTCTCACTTCCAATTTCTCACTTTACACAGCTTCCAGTTTCTGGCGATCTGCCATATCCATCAATACGCGTTCTCTTGCCTTGTCAATGCCGAGTTCTTTGCGTTTTCTGTCAATATGAGCGATCATTTTCTGAGCCATTTTATAGGGATCAGCTTCCACATCCCATCTGCCGCCGTAGATTTTTTCCATGTCTTCGAACAGATGCTTCTGGAATACCGGCGCACCGGAAATCGGCAGCATACCGCCGAACAGCGTATATACACCGGAAGCGACCAGATACTGTCCGATACTGATGGCTTTTTCACTCATCCATTCGGGCGCGCATCCTGCTGCGGGAAGATCGCAGAGGTCTTTGCCCAAGCCGCCTGCTTTGATAACTTCGGTGGCAGCCAGTAGAATACGGCTGTTATCCACGCAGGAACCCAGATGAAGAACCGGAGGAATACCGACGGTTTCGCAGACTTCCGCAAGTCCTGGACCGCAGAATACGCCCGCGGTTTCAGGAGTCAGCAAGCCTTCCATAGCACAGGCAATACCATTACATCCGGTGGTCAGGACGATAACATCGTTTTTAATCAGTTCTTTGACCAGAGTAATGTGAGATTCATTATGTTTCATTCGGGCATTGTTGCATCCTGCAACGCCGCCGATGCCCCGGATACGACCGTTGATGATATTGTCATTCAGCGTGTAGTAGGAGCCTCTGAAGGTTCCGCCCAGATGATACTCGATGGATTCAACGCCGAAGCCTGCAATCTGAACTGCTTTGTGTCTCGGAATAAGAACGTCCGAGCCTCTGTTCTGGAAGTTGTCAATCGCCATGCGAACGATTTTTTCCGCATCCTGAGTGGCATAATGCTCATCGAATTCGATATGAATAACGTTGTCCTGCTCCATCTTTGCCATCGGATGAGTTGTGATGACTTTGGTATGGAAGCATTTGGCAACATTGGCAAGGTTCTGGAACACGCACTGAACATCAACCACCATCGCATCAACTGCACCGGTTACGATGGCAAGTTCCTGCTGCAAAAATGTTCCGCAGAGCGGTACGCCGTGTCTTTGCAGAATTTCATTTGCCGTACAGCAGATACCGGACAACTGAATGCCTTTGGCACCTTTGGATTTGGCATATTCGATCAGTTCGGGTTTCTGGGAAACCGCCACGATCATTTCGGAGAGAACCGGCTCGTGTCCGTGAATTACGATATTGACATGATCGTATTTCAAAACACCTAGGTTTGCTTCTGACTGCAAGGGATATGGTGTTCCGAACAGAATATCCTGAAGATCGGTTGCCATCATGGATCCGCCCCAGCCGTCTGCCAGAGCTGCACGGGTTCCCTGTTTGATCAGGTTTTTGTAATCCTGATCCACGCCCATGTGGGTTCTGTGCATGATATCCACGATTTCACGGTCGATATTTCTGGGACATACACCGTTTTTCTTCCATTTTTCATACAGGGGTTTGGGCGCTCTCTGAAGATACAGAAGCTCGCCTTCCATTTTGCCCCATTCGCCCAGAGCCTTTTCACCGACTTCGACAGCGATTTCATCTGTATTTCTGTCAACTTCTTTGCCGTCCACCGTAACTTTGGTGGCAACGCCGAAATGAGGCGCAACAGCCAGAAGCTTATGAACATCTTTGATTTTATAAGAGTCATTTTCTTTTCTGGCAGCAGACAAAAAGACTTCCGCAACCGTACG
>CAZMDM010000366.1:0-2352 GCA_964564775.1 uncultured Desulfonema sp.
GAGAGTAACTCTGGAGAATTAGCAACGTATAATCAGGATTTCCGATACAGCGCGTAATCGGCAATCAAACACAGCGTTTCTTTGGCAGGAGAATCTTCAAAACGCATGAGGGCTGACTTCGCGGTTTCGACATGACGGAGAGCAGTTTTGCCTGTATAATTCAAACCTTCGTAATGATTTAATAAGAGTTTGAATTTATTGAAATCCATATCTGAAAAACTTTTTTCACGAATCAGATGTTCCATAAACGCCCGATTTTCGGAATCCGCATGTTTTAACGCATAGATTACCGGAAGTGTTATCTTGCCTTCCCGCAGATCCGCGCCGATGCTCTTTCCGAGAGAATCCGTATCCGAGACATAATCCAGCAGATCATCCGCCATCTGAAATGCCATGGAGATATGAAATCCGTACTCGGACAAAGCGCTTTCTTTGTCATGCCCCACATCGGCAATCATTGCGCCGACCTGACATGCGCCCTGAATCAGCACTGCGGTTTTTCTTCGGATCACTTCGAGGTATTCTTCTTCAGAAAGATTCAGATCACCTTTTTTAATCAACTGATGAATTTCACCCTGAGACATCTCTTCGGTAATTTGGGCAATCACACCGATAATTTCCGGTTTCAGGGTCTGGGCGGCTATGGACAAGGTTCGGGCAAGCAGAAAATCTCCGGTCAGAACAGCCACCGGAGTACCGAACATCGTATAGGCTGCCGACTTTCCGCGTCTCAGATCCGCACCATCTACGACATCATCATGCAGTAATGTTGCTGCATGAAGATATTCGAAAAGTATGGAAACGGTTTTGTCGTCTGTTCCTTGGTATCCGCAAAGTCTGGCACATAAGACCATCAGCAGAGGTCTTAAGCGTTTGCCGCCGCTGAACAGAATATGCCCTGCGGTCTGGCGCACCAGATCAAGATGCGGCGTGAGATTCGCTCTCAGAGCCTCTTCGATTGCCGCAAGATCGGGGGCAACCCGTGCCAGAATTTTCTGTTTCAAATCACTCATGTATACTACTCCACCATTGGTTTTTCTTGGCATAAGTCTGCCTTTCAGCCCTGAAATAAATTTCCGGGCTGAAAGCTCAAGCCTGCTTAAGCAGGCTTCGGCTCATAGCCGGGCTATTTATCGCTCGGTGTAAAAAATCGAAATCGGATCAGCATACTTCTCCTACCAGATCGTATTCCAAAGTATCTGTGATTCTGATGTGTGCAAATTCTCCTATTTCGAGATGATCTGCCCGGATATAAGTGATACCATCCACTTCCGGTGCCTGAAATGCGGTTCGTCCGATAAACACGCCCGGTTCCGGCGATTCCTCGATCAGCACATTGAATATCTTGCCTAAATATTTCTCGTTGATTTCAGAGGAAATTTCTTTCTGTTGTTTCATCACGCGATCCCGGCGTTTTTGAGCAGTTTTTTCCGAAACATGATGTTTCAGCCGATGAGAAGGCAAATCTTCCGAATCCGAATAAGTGAAAACACCCAGATGATCGAAACGAATATCGGTGATAAATTTCAGCAATTCTTTGATATCTTTGTCTGTTTCCCCGGGAAAGCCGACAATTGCGGTGGTTCTCAATACCGCTTCCGGGTCTGCTGATCGGATTTTTTCGAATATCTGATACAGCTTTTTCTGCGAATACCGCCGCCCCATGCGTTTCAACACACTGTCAGACGCATGTTGAATCGGAAGATCGTAATACGAGCAGATATTGGGATACGCGGCAACAGTTTTGATAAAAGATTCTTCGATACTTTCAGGATGTCCGTATAAGATGCGGATTCGGATATTTTCGGACAATTTTGCCAGAGATTCGCAAAGAATGGCGATATTCACATTATTATTCAGATCATTGCCATAATTTGTCGTATCCTGAGCCACCAGAACCAATTCTTTCACACCGGAAGCGATCAGTATTTTTGCTTCTTCAACAATGTCGCTCAAGGGGCGGCTGCGCTGTGTTCCCCGAAGTTTGGGAATAATACAGTAAGTACAATGGCTGCTGCACCCTTCGGCAACTTTCAGATATGCCAGATAGGGCAAATATCGCTTTCTCGGCGTCATCGCTGTGGGAAGCTTGGCTGATTCGGGATGCGGCATAAGATATTTGGGTTCAGAAATGTCTTCATTTACGACTTCGAGAATCTTATCAAATGCGCCGGTTCCCAGAAAAAAATCCACCTCCGGCAGCGCGTTGACAATATCTTTTCCGAATCTTTCAGGAAGACAACCGGCTACGATCAGGCGACTGCATGTTCCAGCTTGCTTCAGTTTTGCCAATTCAAGAATCGTATCAATAGATTCATTGATGGCTGCTTCGATAAAGCCGCAGGTATTGAC
>CAZMDM010000367.1:0-1664 GCA_964564775.1 uncultured Desulfonema sp.
CAATGGTTCGGACACTTTTTCATAACATATTGTTTATATGCTATTTTTGTGTTTTGCATTTTAAATCGCCGGATCATGTATTTTCAATAGGTTATCTTGCATAACAGGCTTGTTTTTCAAAAACTGTCCGAAGTATTGTTAAAGATGAAGATGGCGATAATTGGCCTTTTGAAAAAATATTTAACTTTGTCGCAGGTATAATTGATAAAAATAGGGTTAAATTACAAGATAGAAGAAATAAGGATGCTGTTATATGTCAGTTATATACAAAAAAATTATATATTGGAGGCGTGAAAATAGATGAATTAATAATTCAATGTAAGTTTAGGAGACTATCAATTCCATATAAACTTCCAGTGATTAAAATATATGGTTCTCCTGTTATGCAGCCATTTAATAAAGAGGTTCTTATAGAGGCTTCTCATTATTCTAAGTTTGAGATATATCACACACCCAAATATATTTTTCCTATCGCAGATTTATCTGTTGTTGAGCCTATACAAAGCGCAATATTTCGTTCAATATGTTTCCAGTTTAACGAGTCTGTGCCAATGTGTGGAATAGGAATTATTGGTCAAAAAGAAACTATGTATAGCTTAATGCCATTTAAATTCCTTCCTATTCATAAAGAAGGTAGAATTTATAATGATCTATTAAAATCGGCTAATAAGATTAAATTATTAAAATAACTATATATTTACTCGTTCTAAAATATTCTATTTTATATTAAGGTGCTATTATGGAAGCCATCAGAATAAAACAGCGCATCGAATCCGAAAACCTTCATCTTCCTCTTTTTAAAAATTTCATCGGGAAGAATGTTGAAATTATTGTGCTAATTGAGCCTGACAGAAGCGAAGAAATGCCGAAGCTGACAAAGAGAGTTCCGGGACGTGCAAAAGGGTTGATCAGTGTTTCAAAAGAAAAAAGCAGGAATTTGCAAAAACTTATTTCAAACGACCATGTTTGGAGTGATGACGACATAAAAGCTGTTGAGAAAGGGAGAGAAATCATCAATCAATGGAAAATATGCTGATTGATACGGATGTTGTTATCGAATATCTGAGGTCTGAAAATAAGGCTCTGACAACACTGATAAAACTCTTGCAGCGATTTGATGTTTTTATATCGTCAATAACCGAATTTGAGTTGTTTCTCGGAGCAAAAACAGAACGGCATGTCAGAGATTTGGAACTCCTTTTTACTGAAACAGAAGTTTTGCCTTTTGATTTCGGATGCGGTAAGATTGCCGCAAATATCTGGAATGAACTCAGAATGAAACATCAGCATGTTGAAATTAAAGATATTTTCATAGCAAGCATTGCGATTCATAATGACATTTGGCTTTATACGTTCAATAAAAAGCACTTTCAGCCGATAACCTCTTTGAAACTTTGGGAATAAAATTCAGCGCATGGGTCATGCCGGAGCCATCATCAGCGGCAACAGCGGCACGGCTCAGGGCAAAATCGCGGCAATGAAAGCTGCGGGAATCCATGTCTGCGAGGATTTGGGAACGCTGGGCGAGTTGTGCGCGAAGGTGTTTGGGAAATAGTTTATCTGATCTCTCTTTTCTCCTGTATTCACTTCAGGGGAAAAGAGAAAATCTCCAATTGAAGGAGAGTTATGTTTTGATCTCACCTTACGCAGTAATTTTCAAAGGC
>CAZMDM010000368.1:0-6739 GCA_964564775.1 uncultured Desulfonema sp.
TTGCAGCACAGCTTGATGTGGAAGACTCTGCTGCGCTGAGAGTTGCGATTTCGAAAGCCGATCTGGTCATCAGCCTTCTGCCCTGGACTTATCATATCCGGGTTGCCAAACTCTGTGCCGAATCGGCGAAACATCTCGTAACCACGTCTTATGTCAAGCCGGAAATGAAGCTTCTGGATACCGAAGTATCTCAGAAAGGCTTGATTTTTCTAAATGAAATCGGTGCCGATCCGGGAATAGATCATATTGCTGCCATGAACATCATCCGAAAGGTGCAGGATGCCGGAGGCGAGATCGTGAGTTTTTACTCGTATTGCGGTGGTCTTCCCGCGCCGGACAGCAACACCAATCCTCTGGGATACAAATTTTCATGGAGTCCTTCGGGCGTACTGCTTGCGGCAAACAATGATGCCCAATATCTCAGAAACGGCAAAATCATCAAGGTTTCGGGCAAAAAGCTGTTTCAGCATTACTGGCTGCTGGATGTGCCAAATGTAGGCACATTCGAGGCATATCCGAATCGGGATGCGCTTGTATATTCGGATATTTATGGTATTCCGTCCGTCAGAAGCATTTATCGCGGTACGCTTCGGAATATCGGGCATTGTGAAACATGGGATTATTTCAAGAAACTCGGACTTCTGCGTCAGGATAAGCTGTTCGACTGCCAAAAGCTGAGTCCGCGTCAGATTATGGCAGAACTGATCGGCAGCACAGGGAAAAATTTTATCAAGAACATCGCTCGATATCTGAATATTCCCGAACATTCCGTAACTCTGAAGAAACTCGAATGGCTGGGACTGTTCGATACTCGAAAACTTGCTTTGGGAAAAGCCGCGCCTTTTGATATATTTTCAAATATGTTACAGGAAAAACTGGTATTCGGGGAAAACGAGCGGGATATGCTGATTCAGCATCACGAAATTATCGCGGCATATCCTGACGGAAAGCAGGAGAAAATCTCTTCGACACTCACGGATTTCGGCATCGCGGGCGGCGACAGTTCCATGTCCCGGACTGTCGGACTTCCGGCGGCAATTGCGGCAAAGCTGATTTTGGAGAAGAAAATCAGGGCAAAAGGCGTGCGGATTCCCGTTTTACCTGAAATTTACGAACCCGTCATGCGCGAGTTGGAAAAAACAGGCATCCGATTCACAGAGGCAGTTGCATAACAGACAGGAGGCTTTATGGACTTGGAACAGGCAATCACAACCGCAATTTCGTATGAAACCCAAATCAGAGACCTGTATCGGGAATCTGCCGGAAAAACATCGGATCCGGTTGGCAGAAAACTCTTCGAAATGCTGGGAGATGATGAGCAATCCCATTTGGATTATCTCCATGATAAGCTGAAGCAATGGCAGAATATGGGGAAAATCACGGTGGAAAAGCTCGAAAGCATTATTCCGCCGACAGATAGTCTGAAACAGGAATTGAGCAAACTGAAGCAGCGCATGGCAAAGGAAGATCGCCGCGATGAAAAGCAGATGCTCAGCAAAGCCTTGAACGTCGAGGTCGAAACCAGTAATTTTTATCGGAAGCTTGTTTCGGAAATGTCCGGTGAAGCTCAGACCATGTTTGCCCGATTTTTGGAAATCGAAGACCGCCACACGGAAGCGGTTCAGTTTCAACTGGATTATCTGAGTCATAGCGGGTATTGGTTCGGATTCAAAGAATTCGATATGGAAGACTGATGTGCCTGATCTTGTTCGGATATGATGTGCATCCGGCATACCGGCTGATAGTTGCCGCAAATCGGGATGAATATTATGATCGTCCTGCAAAACCGCTTGATTTCTGGGAAGATAATTCCGAAATTCTGGCAGGGCGGGATATGATCGGCATGGGAACATGGATGGGAATCAGTCGGAGCGGTCGCTTTGCCGCAATCACCAATTACAGAGATCCGCGATCCCAAAAATCGGATGCGCCATCACGGGGGCTGTTGGTCAGCCGATTTCTTTCGGGCAATCTGTCTCCGAAACACTATCTCGAATCTGTGCGGAAGAGCGGACATGAATACAACGGATTCAATCTGCTGATCGGAGACAGATCGGATTTGTTGTATTATTCCAACAGAGAAAATGAAATTCTACAAATCACTCCGGGAATTTACGGCTTGAGCAATCATCTGCTGGATAGTCCTTGGCATAAAGTGGAAAAAGGAAAAGCCGCTTTGAAACAACTGATCATAGAGAAAGAAATTGATATCAATGCTATTTTTGATATTCTCGGAGACCGGGAATATCCGCCTGATGGCAAACTGCCCGATACAGGTGTGGGAATAACATGGGAGCGACTTCTTTCCCCGATCTTTGTCGTCAGCGAAACCTACGGAACCCGCTCATCGTCTGTGTTGCTGATGAAGAAGACAGATGAAATTTTTTTTGAGGAACGAAGTTTTATTCCTCAGAGACAGATTCGGATAAAATATTTTTTTATAAACGACACTGAACACAGAACACATTGACAGATACGCTGCCGAATGATAAACATTGCACAGACAGGCTTGAAAGTCCATCATCAGAAAAAATCAGTTTGAATTTATCCGATGGAACTCACAGATATTCACGACATAAAACCTCTGGAACAGATCGGCATGGATCCGGTACTGATCCGCATGGTGTTTTACGCAATCGGCGTAGTGGCGCTGATTGTTTTTCTCCTATCCGTGTTTTATTGGTGGAAAAACCGAAAACGCCGCGCCGCATTACATCAGCCCAAACCGCTTCCGCCACATGAACTCGCGGAACAACTACTTGATGCACTTGACAATATGCCGGAGATTGCAGGACAGGAATTTTATTTCCGGCTCTCTGCCATTTTGAGAAGCTATATTGATGCAAGATTCGGAATCCATGCACCGGAAATGACGACCGAAGAACTGCTACCCCGGATTGACGGATTGGGCGTGGAAAAAGACATGGAAAAGCAGTTGAAGGAATTTCTGCGATATTCTGATCCGATAAAATTTGCAGCATCGGAAACCGTTGAATCAAAAATGAAAAATGATATATTATTCATCAGGCAATTTGTGAAACAGACGACCGTGTGATATGTTCAGATTTGCTTCGCCTTATTTTCTGATGCTTCTGATGATCATTCCGATATCCATCCTGTATCGCCGAAAAAAACGATTTGATCCGGTCATGGCGGTTCCGATGGGGATCAGAAGCGTCAAGTCTTCGATATTTCTGAAAATCGGTAAAATGCTGCTGGGGCTGAAATATGCCGCGCTGGCATTGATGATTGTCGCAATAGCAAGACCTCAGTGGGGAACTCAGCAGATTGATGTTTCCACCGAAGGCGTCAATATCGTCATGGCATTGGATTTGTCCGGCAGTATGGCGGCTTTGGATTTCAAGCTAAAGGGCAAAATCGTCAACCGGCTTGATGCGATCCGAAGCGTGGCTCAGGAATTTATTTCCAAACGGGCAAATGACCGGATTGCGCTGGTGGTTTTCGGAACCAACGCGTACACCCAGTTGCCATTGACCAGCGATTACAATACCATTGCCTCGATTCTGGATAAACTTCAGATCGGTGCGGCAGGCGATAACACGGCTATCGGTGATGCCATCGGTATCTCTCTGAAACGACTCGAAGATCTGAAAAGCAAATCCAATATCATTATTCTGCTCACTGACGGAGAAAGCAACGCGGGAGAAATTTCGCCCGAAGCGGCTGCGGAAATTGCGGTTCAGCGAAAGGTGAAAATTTACACCATCGGCGTGGGAACTCAGGGAGAAGCTCCGTTTCTGGTCAGACATCCGATTCTGGGAGACCGGTATGTCTATCGAAAAGTGAATATGGATGAAAAGGTGCTGACTGATATTGCCAAGAAAACAGGCGGTTTATATTTTCGCGCCGAAGATACCGACGGCTTGAAAAAAATTTACGATACCATTGACAAGCTTGAAAAAACCGAAATAAAAATGAAAAGCTTTGCCGAATACAAAGAATTTTATCCGTATTTTCTTTTATCGGCTTTTGTGATATTGTGTATATGGATTATCTTATCGAACACAAGGTTTTTACGCGTGCCATGAAATTCAGCCGAATGGATATGCTGTTTCTGATCTGGGCAGTGCCTGCGGCAGTGCTGATGTTTATTTACGGAAACCGGAAACGCCGAAAGATTCTGTCTTGCTACTGCTCACCCAAAGGACTTGAGATGCTGGTTCCGAATGCGGATCAGCGTGCAAGGCAGATTAAAAATTTCCTGATATTGCTGATCCTTACGCTGATTGCCGTATCCTTATCAGGTCCGCAGTACGGCTATCGCTGGGAAGAAATCGAGCGCAAAGGCATTGATATTATTGTGGCTTTGGATTGCTCCAAAAGTATGCTGGCAACCGACATCAAACCCTCGCGTCTAGATCGTGCCAAACGGGAAATCTATGATCTGCTGAATATTCTCAAAGGGGACCGCATCGGGCTGGTGGCATATTCCGGCACATCATTTCTGCAATGTCCGCTGACTATGGATTACAGCGCGTTTCATATTTTTCTGAGTAGTCTGACACCGGATATGATGCCGGTCGGCGGAACCAATATCAGCGAGGCATTGCTGACTGCTCAATCTTCGTTTGATGAAAAAGCCAAAAGCGATAAAGCCATTATTCTGATTACGGATGGAGACAATACCGGCGGTGATCCGGTCGAGGCAGCTCAGGCTCTTGCCAAAGCCAATATCCGATTGTTTGCCATCGGCATCGGCACTGACAGCGGCGTTCCTGTGCCTGAGACTCAGGGCGGCTTGAAAAAAGACAAATCCGGCAATATTGTCTTGAGCAAATTGGACGAGGAATTGCTGAAAAAAATCGCCGTATTGACCGGAGGCGCGTATGTGCGCTCCGCATCCGGCGGCATGTCTTTGGATGAAATTTACACCAAAGAAATCCGGGGCAAACTGGAAGCCGCCACATTGAGCGGCGGACGCAGACAGGTCTGGGAAGATCGGTATCAATGGGTGCTTGCACTTGCAATACTCGCATTCATCATCGAAATATTCCTGTCGTCTGAAAAAACACGAGCGGCAATTCTCATTTTGCACGTTGCACTTTGCACTTTGTACTGCCCCTCTGCTTTTGCGGGGAGCGCTCAGCAGGCTCAGGAAGCATATCAGAAAGGCGAGTATGACAAATCGCTCAAGCTGTTTATCGATGCACAACTGGAAAATCCCGATAAGCCTGAAATTTCATACAATATCGGCAACGCGTATTACAAAAGCGGCAGATATGATGAGGCAGCCAAAAATTTCAAGCAAGCCTTGCAAAGCCAAAATCCCCAGCTTCGTCAGAAAGCCCTGTATAATTTGGGTAATAGCAATTATAAGAATAACAATCTGGATGAAGCGGTAAAAAATTATGAAGAAGCTATCAAGCTCGATCCGAAAGATACTCAGGCAAAAGACAATCTCGAATTTGTCAAAAAGGTGATCGAACAGAAAAAACAGCAGCAAAATGAGCAAAATCAGAAAGATAAAGATAAATCGGATAAGAAGGATCAGAAGGAAAACAAAGACTCGGATAAAGACAAATCTGATAAAGATAATAAAGATAAAAAAGATTCCGGCGATACATCCGAAAAGGGCGATAACAAGCCCACAGAAGAAAAAGGTGATTCTGGCAAGCCGGATCCGTCTCAGGAAAAATCCGAAGAGCAGCAGGCATCTTCTGATAAGCCTTCGGATAAAAAAGAAGATACTCAGACTCCGGGAAATGAAAAAGACGGGGAAAAACAAGATCAGCCGCATACGCCCGAATCCAAGCCTGATCCGCAGTCGGAAAGTGTGGCAGCCCCTTCGGACAAGCCGTCTGAAAACGGAGAAGCGCATCGTCAGGCAGAGCGCGCCTTGAATCGTCTCAATGACCAGCCCGGAAAAGCTATGATTCCGGTGTATCAGAAACGGGTGATAGAAAAAGACTGGTGATGAAACGGATATTATTAGTGATCCGGTTTCAGCCGAGCGATAAATCGCCCGGCTAGAAGCCGAAGCCTGCTTAAGCAGGCTTGAGCTCTCAGCCTTGAAATTTATTTCGGGGCGTAAATTCGGAAGGGCAAAAAATATGCCGCAAAATATCATATCTGTTTTAGTATATTCGATAATATTGAGTTTATTGTTTCTTTCAAATGCAGATGCTCAGGAAATGCGCGCGTTTGTGGATAAGACCAATATCGCTTTGGGCGATTCGGTTCAACTCACCGTATCGGTCAGCGGCGGCGAAGGCAAAGTAGATGTCAGTCCGATTCAGGATTTCAAGGTCTTGGGTCGGGGAACTTCCACCAATGTTCAGATTGTCAACGGACAGATGTCCCGTGAGACATCTTCGAGTTTCACGCTGATTCCTTTGAAAGAAGGACGTCTGGTGATTCCTTCGCTGAATGTGAGCGTTGATAATAAAATTTTGAAAACTCAGGAAATTTTTATCGAAGTTTCTCAGGCTGTTCAGAAAAGCGATGAACGGCGCCAATATCTGTTTGTGGAAGGTCGGGTGTCGAATCCCGAACCGTATGAGGGCGAACCGATTATTTATACCGTCAAATTTTTCGTCAATGTACGGCTTGCCAATGTGCGGTTTCAAAAGCCCGATTTCAAAGGATTTACAGCCAAATAGACTGTTGAAAAAGCAGAAGATCGCAAATCATACGGGGTTGTTGTTTCGGGCAAAGAATACAAAGTGACGGAACTGAGTGATATCCTGATTCCGTTTAGCAGCGGTGAAAAACTCATCGG
>CAZMDM010000369.1:0-3830 GCA_964564775.1 uncultured Desulfonema sp.
CCCTTGAGTTCCACTTCAACGCCTGTATTAGAGCTCTAAACGTGATTAAATAGGAATTACGGCAGAAAACGCAAGCCGACCTAAATCACGGATGCTCATCTGCTTCAATAAAAATCCGTAAATTCAACGAATATCGTCTGAAACGATTTTGTTATATTTCAGGTATTGATCTCAGTTCGATAAAATCTTCTGACGCATATCAGCAGATTTTGAATCTCGGATCTATCGCAGCATGAAAATTGTCCGAACTATTGTCTTATGAATGAACAGAACTGTCAGATAACGCCCTGCATCTGTTCTTCCCAATGCCATATAAACATCTTCACCGATTCTTCTGCCTTTTTCAACGAAACGTATCCGAGGCTTACCCGTTCAGAACTTCTTCCATTTCTTCGGTATCCACCTGATGTTTGACTGCGAGTTTGTCAACAATCTCATCTAACCATACAATATTCTTGATTTTCATCAGTCAGCTCTCAGATTACTATGCAACAAAAGCCGGGCAGAATCACTCCTCCCGGCTCTCAAATTATCCAATCATCTCAACAACTTTCCTCAATGCCTCATCCAATTTCTCCGGCTGAGTACCGCCTGCCTGAGCCATATCGGGTCTGCCACCGCCGCTGCCGCCGACAATTGCCGCCACCTGTTTGATGATGTTGCCTGCATGACAGCGATTGGTCAAGTCCTTTGTAACCACTGCAATCAGCAGAACTTTTTCGCCGGACACGCTGCCCAGCACCACCACGCCGGAGCCGATTTTATCCCGGAATTTATCAGCCAAATCTCTCAGCGCGGCGGGGCTGTCCACCGCCACTTTCTTGGCAATCACCTTGACGCCGTTAACGGTTTTCACTTCATCTTCTGTGCTTTCGGAAGACATGACCGCCATTTTTGCCTTGAGTTTTTCGATTTCTTTTTCCAATGCCTTCTGATCCGCAATCAGCTTTTCAATGCGCTGCGGCAGAACATCGGGTTTTTCTTTCAGAATACTCGCACTTTCCTGAATAATTTTTGCGGTTTTCTGCATGTATGCCACAGCCGCATCTCCGGTCAATGCCTCGATTCGGCGCACGCCCGATGCCACGCTGGACTCGGAAATGATCTTGAACATGCCGATATCGCCGGTCATCCGGGTATGAGTTCCGCCGCAAAGCTCTTTGCTGAAAGTATCCAGCGAAATCACCCGCACCCGATCCCCGTATTTTTCCTCGAACAACGCGGTTGCACCGGATTTCACCGCCTCTTCCATGCCCATTTCCGCAATTTCCACCGGCACGTTCTGACGAATGCGCTCATTGACCAGAACCTCGATCTGATTCAATTCATCCGTATTTGCCTGAGAAAAATGCGTAAAATCGAATCGGAACCGATCCGGCGCCACCAGTGATCCAGCTTGCTTGACATGATCGCCCAAGACTTTTCGGAGCGCGTAATGCAGAATATGCGTTGCCGTATGATTGCAGGCAGTTGCATTTCTGGCTTTGGCATCCACCGTGAGAATCACCGAATCGCCTTTTGCAATTGTGCCGGATAGGATTTCTCCCTTGTGAATGATGAGTCCGGTCGGGTCTTTGATCGTATCCGTAACTTTCATTTTAAAGCCGTTTGCGCCGTCAATCTCACCGATGTCGCCGACCTGTCCGCCGGATTCCGCATAAAACGGCGTTTTTTCCGTAACCATTTCAATCGTACCCGCTTCGGCTTTGCTGACTTCCTCGCCGTCTTTGACCAGAAGCAGCACATTGGATTGACAGAAAATGCTTTTATAACCCACAAATTCGGGCTTCACGCCTTGCGCGGAAAGCGTCTTGTACGCCTCGCTGATCTTGGAAAAACTGGCAACCGAGCGGGATTTGGCTTTCTGAACCTCCATGAGTTCATTGAATCCGTCATTATCCACGCCGATATGCTGATCTCTCACCACATCCCGCACAATATCCAGCGGAAATCCGAAAGTGTCATAAAGCTTGAAAATCACATTTCCCGGAACAACGGTTTCGCCTTTCGCTTTCATGTCGGACAGCGTATCATTGAGCAATCTCAAGCCGTTATCCAATGTCTCGGAAAAGCGGACTTCCTCGTTTTTCACCACGTTTGTAATAAAGGCTTTTGCATCGGACAACTCAGGATATGCCTCTTTCATCACATCGAATACTACTGCGGCAGTCTCATGCAGGAACGGCTGTGTCAAACCGATGTTTCTGCCGTAGCGGATGGCACGGCGCATAATCCGGCGCAAGACATAGCCGCGTCCTTCGTTGGACGGCAAAATCCCGTCTCCGATCAGAAATGCCGCAGCCCGGCTGTGATCTGCAATTACCTTCATTGCCACATCGGAATCTTTGGAATCCCCGATTTTTTTGCCGGAAAGCTCGGAGGCTTTGCGGATAATGGGCATCATCAGGTCAGTATCATAATTGCTAGTCGCATTCTGCACCACAGACACAATGCGCTCCAATCCCATGCCCGTATCAATGCTGGGTTTGGGCAGAGGCGTCATTTTGCCGGTCTCATCCCGGTTGAACTGCATGAACACCAAATTCCAGATTTCCAGATACCGGTCGCACTCGCAACCCACTTTGCAATCCGGCTTGCCGCATCCGTATTGTTCCCCGCGATCAATCAGAATTTCGGAGCAGGGTCCGCAAGGTCCCGTATCCCCCATTGCCCAAAAATTGTCTTTTTCGCCGAATCGCACAATCCGATCTTCGGGAATGCCGGTGAGCTTATGCCACAAATTATGCGCTTCATCGTCATTCGTAAATACCGATGCCCAGAGCTTTTCTTTGGGAAGTCCGTAGCCGTTGATCAGCAAATCCCAAGCAAACTCGATGGCTTTTTCTTTGAAATAATCGCCGAATGAGAAGTTTCCGAGCATCTCGAAAAAGGTATGATGCCGTGCCGTATAGCCGACATTCTCAAGGTCATTGTGCTTGCCGCCTGCTCTCACGCATTTCTGAGAAGTGGTTGCACGGACATAGCCTCTGGCTTCTTCGCCTAAAAATGTGCGTTTGAACTGAACCATTCCCGCATTGGTGAATAACAATGTCGGATCATCCTGAGGCACGAGCGAAGAGCTTCTGACAACCCGATGATTGTGTTTTTCAAAATATTCCAAAAACTTTTTGCGAATCTCACTGCCTGTCATAACTATGCTCCGTTATCAGATTTCTTCTGCCGGGGGAATGGCATCGTCTGTAATATCCGTGATTTCACGGGATTTATCCTGTTTCTTCAATCCCTTGCTTACAGGTTTCACTGCCGGCGTAACCTCGACCGGCGGAGGCGAATCTTCTTTATTCAACCCCAGCTTTTCTCTGACCCTGAGCAGTGCTTCATCATACAGATTCGGATTATCCTGAAAATATTTCTTGATATTTTCCCTGCCCTGTCCGATGCGCTCGCCTTTGTAGGAATACCACGATCCGCTTTTTTCCAACACGCCGACATCAATGCCGATATCCAGCAGATCCCCGTATCGCGAAATGCCTTCGCCGTACATGATATCAAATTCCGCTTCTTTGAACGGCGGTGCCATTTTGTTTTTAACTACCCGTACTTTGGTGCGGCTGCCGATCACGTCCTGACCTTCTTTGATTGCGCCGGTTCTGCGAATATCCAAGCGCAGGGACGCGTAAAATTTCAGCGCATTGCCGCCGGTGGTGGTTTCGGGGTTGCCGAACATCACGCCGAGTTTCATACGAATCTGGTTGATGAAAATCACAGCAGTCATGGTTTTGCCGATGGATGCGGTGAGTTTTCGGAGTGCCTGAGACATCAGCCGAGCCTGAAGTCCCATGTGCGCGTCCCCCATCTCGCCTTCGATT
>CAZMDM010000370.1:0-3023 GCA_964564775.1 uncultured Desulfonema sp.
GTGTCTCTAAGTTCTGTATGGAACCCGAACCCTATTGGGAACCCGCCGAAGACAGCTTTATCACACACTATACCAAAACCGTTGCGGCAGCTTTCGGTGATGACGAAGGCTGGGATAAAGAAGCCGGGCTGAAAACCGAAATCGTGCCGTTGTCAAGACCCTTCGGGCTGTATGCGGGCAATGTGTTTCAGGGAATCGTCAAAGTGAACGGCAAGCCGGTTCCGTATTCAAACGTTGAAATCGAATATTACAATGACGCTAAAAAAGTCGAAGCACCCACAGAATATATGGTTGCACAGACCGTCAAAGCAGACGGCAACGGCGTTTTTACTTACGCTGCGCCCAAAGCCGGATGGTGGGGATTTGCCGCGTTGAACAAAGCGGATTTCAAACTCAAACATGACGGCAAAGACAAAGATGTAGAAATCGGAGCAGTTATCTGGGTAAAATTCGAAGACTGGAAGAGCAAATAAGAGGATACCATGCACATTTCCGAAGGCGTATTATCGGGTCCGGTATTGATTTCCGGTATGGCGCTTGCGGCTGCCGGCACGGCAATCGGCTTGAAAAAATTGGATTATGAGCAGATTGCCAAAGCTGGGATGCTGTCTGCATCGTTTTTTGTGGCGTCACTGATTCATGTGCCGATCGGTCCTTCGAGCGCTCATCTGGTATTGAACGGAATTGTGGGATTGCTGCTGGGCTGGGGGGCATTTCCTGCGATTTTGGTCGCTCTGATTCTTCAGGCAATGCTGTTTCAGTTCGGCGGCATTACCACGCTCGGTGTGAACACGATCATTATGGCTCTTCCTGCAGTATTGTGTTATCTGATGTTCGGGAAAGCGATTTCGGGCAAAAATTCCGCAATTGCGATGACTGCCGCGTTCTGCTGCGGATTTTGCGGCGTATTGTTCAGCGGCATTCTTGTCGGATTGGCGCTGATCTTTACCGAAGAAAATTTTCTCAAAGTATCTCAACTAATTATTCTGGCAAATCTGCCGGTGATGATTATCGAGGGAATTATCACCGCGTTCTGCATCGCGTTTTTCAAAAAAGTTCAGCCCTCTCTTCTGCCCGGACTGACAAGCATTCTGCTGGTTCTGATACTGAGTTCCGGTACTGCTCATGCCCATAAAGTCAATGTATTTGCATGGATTGACAATGATACGGTGTTTGTGGAAAGCAAGTTTGCAGGCGGAAAAAAGGTCATGGACGCTGAGGTGATTGTCTCCGATAAAGACGGAAAGCAGATAGTCAGTGGAAAAACCAATGACAACGGCGAGTTTTCCTTCAAATTTCCTCAGCAGTCTCCGCTGACCATTGCAGTCATTGCCGGAATGGGTCATCGGGGAGAATGGACGCTTACTTCGGAATCGCCACCGCCGCAACCTCAGGTTTCGGAGCCGCCGCCTTTCGTGCCAACATCTTCTCCTCCGACTTCGAATCTGATGATGCTCACGCCCGGTATGATTCAGCTTGAAGTGGAAAAGGCGCTGGATAAAAAGCTGTCGCCATTGTTGAAAAAACTGGCTGAATCGGAAAACAAAGGTCCCGGACTGAGCGAAATTTTCGGAGGCATCGGCTATATTTTCGGACTGGCAGGTGTGGCAGCTTATGTCCATTCTCGGAAAAAAAGCGGATAAAATCAGCGCTTCAAATTTCCGAAAACCTCCGCAAACGGATTATTGAACGGCTTATTTTTATCCTGCGGTTTGGGCGGAGTCTGTCTGCCTTTGGGCATGGAAGATTTTTTCGGCGCGGAATCGGCAGCTCTGACGCCCGGATTGCTTTTCATGGAAAGCGAAATCCGTTTTCTGCCAATATCCACTTCCATCACCGTTACCATGACTTTCTGATGAATCTTGACCACTTCCGCAGGGTCTTTGACAAATTTATCTGCCATTTCACTGATATGCACCAGCCCGTCCTGATGAACCCCGATATCCACAAACGCGCCGAATGCCGTAACATTGGTAATGATTCCGGGAACTTTCATGCCGGGCTGCAAATCTTCCGGCTTTTCGATACCTGCTGCAAACGAAAATTCCTCGAACTTTTCTCTGGGATCGCGTCCCGGTTTTGCCAGTTCCTGCATAATATCATTCAATGTCGGAAGTCCCACTTTATCCGTAACATAGCGGCTCAACTCGATCTGTTTTCTCAAGGCTTCCTGTTTCATCAGGTCTTCTACCGTGCAGCCCGAATCTTTTGCCATCGCATACACCACCGGATAGCTTTCCGGGTGAACAGCGCTCGCGTCTAGCGGATTTTTGCCTTCTCGGATTCGTAAGAATCCTGCACACTGCTCGAAGGCTTTGGGACCGAGACGCTTGACTTTTTTCAATTCATCTCTGGAGGTGAATGCGCCGTTCTCATTGCGATACTGAACAATATTTTTTGCCAACTGCGGACCCAAGCCCGATACGTATGTCAGTAACTGCACACTTGCCCGGTTCAGATCAACGCCCACGCCGTTCACGCAGCTCATCACCACATCATCCAATGCCTGCTTCAACGCGTTCTGATCCACATCATGCTGATACTGCCCCACGCCGATGGATTTGGGGTCTATTTTCACCAATTCCGACAAAGGATCCATGAGCCTTCGCCCGATGGACACGGATCCGCGCACGGTCAGATCGAGATCGGGAAATTCCTCACGCGCCACTTCAGAAGCTGAATATACAGATGCGCCGCTTTCATTGACCATCACAATCTGAGGCTGTTTGGAAAATTTGAGACTCTTGAAAAACGCTTCGGTTTCCCGGCTGGCAGTCCCGTTTCCGATGGCAACCGCTTCGATCTGAAAATGATCGCACAGTTTTTGAATCACCGCAGCCGCAGAATCGGGTTCATGCAGATAAATCGTATGATGATGGAGCAATTTGCCCTGAGCATCGAGGCAGACAATCTTGCATCCGGTGCGGAATCCCGGATCAACGCCCATGACGCGCTTGGCTCCGAGCGGCGGCGACATGAGCAGATGACGCAGATTTTCAGCAAATACCCGGATGGCTTCCGTG
>CAZMDM010000371.1:0-4538 GCA_964564775.1 uncultured Desulfonema sp.
GGCAAAATCCGCCGATAAAAAGTGTTTTTATTTATAAATTATATTATTTTTATTCTGAGATTTATTAAAAGTTGACAATATCGTTCTTTCCGAGTATCATATCACGTTCTGGATTTGTCAGATTATGATTGCACCTGTCAATCGTGATGCTTATCTTTGATCATCTCTTCTGACCCGAAAAAAATATATGAGTGTTCATATTCTGATTATTGATGATGATGCCACGATCCGCTATCTGATCCATGAATTTGTCGAAATGGCGGGATATTATTCCGTGGTGGCATCCAGTGCGGAAGAAGCCATAACTCTGTTGGAAAAACAGCGCTTCGACGTTGCGATTTCAGACATCATGCTGCCCGGCATGGATGGCTTGGAACTTACCGCTTTTATTAAGAAAAATTATGATACCGATGTAATTGTGATTACCGGATATAGCGGAGAATATTCTTATGAAGAAGCGATTGACAGGGGCGCGAGCGACTTTGTATTCAAGCCGGTGCGATTCGAGGAACTTCTGCTCAGACTCAGACGGGTACTGAAAGAACGCCAGATGAAAAAAGAGCTTCATCGCCTTGCCATTACCGATGGTCTTACCAAACTCTGCAATTCCCGCCATTTTTACAAACAGCTCAGAATCGAAACTGAGCGATCTGCCCGTTACGGGCATCCACTGGCAATCCTGATGCTGGATATTGATTATTTCAAAAATTACAATGATACTTACGGACATCTGGAAGGCGACAAAGTCCTGTCCGCTATGGGGCGGGTGATCAAAGGATGCTTAAGAACAACGGATTCGGCATATCGCTACGGCGGCGAGGAATTTATCGTGATTCTGCCGGAGACCGAAAGTCAGGAAGCTGAAATCGTGGCAGACAGAATCCGAAGAAATATTGAAGAGGAAATTTTTCAGCCCAGAGAGAATATGACCGCAGGAATTACCGTCAGCATCGGAATTACCGAATACAAAGCAAAAGAAGAATTACCCATATTTATCAAACGGGTGGATACAGCATTGTATGAGTCCAAACAAAAAGGCAGAAACTGCATCACCATTTTGAATGCGGACAAAAATCCCGAATCCGAAAATCCGATATCTGCTCAGATCAACGCCGAATTTTCTATGCGGAATGTAACCTTCGGTTTTCTGACCCATCCCACCCAGCAGCAGATCGAGCAGATTGCAATTCTCTATCAGCTCGAAAACTGGTGGGAGCCGACAGACAGTTATGAACGGGTTATCCGCATTATCAGCGGCAGTCATTGCTTTATAACAGCCTTTGCCGGAAATGAAATTATCGGCATGGGGAGAGCCATCAGCGACAGAGCCAATGATGCATATATTCAGGATGTGGTATTAAAAAAAGAATACAGAGGACAGGGGTTCGGAAGCAGGTTGGTGGAGGCGATAGTTCATCGTCTTGAAGCAGACGGACTCAAATGGATCGGACTGATTGCGGAAAAAAATTCCCGGAATTTCTATGCTCCGCTCGGGTTCAGAAACATGAAAAAAGCGGTTCCTATGGTAAAGATGGTGGTATGAAATTTAAAAAAATTACTCACGTGGATTATCCTGAATTGAAACGATTTTTTGAGTATCAGCAGTATCGGCTCTGTGTGTATTCCCTGCCGTCTCTGCTGTGCTGGAGCAATGAGGTATATCAGCCGTATGCTGCGCTACTCGATGACGACACTCTAGTGATTGCTGCGGAATTTGACGAAGCGCATCGGAAAGATCGGCATCTGATTATGCCGGTTTCCCGAAACGGAGAAGTCGGTCCCGAAAAACTTGCAAAACTTCTGAAAACATCGGGCTTTGACTCATGCTGGTTTGTACCGGAAGAATATATTGCCGCATATCCCCGGATCAGCGAATTATTCGAAATTCGGGAACAGGTCGGTTATGCGGATTATCTGTATCGCAAAGAGGATCTGGCAGAACTGAAAGGCAATAAATATTCCAAAAAACGCAATTTGATTCATCAGTTTCAGAAAGAGTATGTGAATACGAACCGGATTCGCATTGAACCGCTTACACCGGCTCTGTGTTCGGAATGTCTTGAATTTCTGGAAGAATGGTGCGAAGAGCACGGCTGCGATCAGGAAACTCAGGATGATCTGGCATGTGAGAAAGCTGCGGCAATCAACATGCTGAAATATATCGGAGAGTTCGATGTAAAAGGGCTTGCTCTGCGTATTGACGGCAAAATATCGGCTTACGGAATCGGCGCACATCTGACATCAGAAATCGGCGTGTTTCATTTTGAAAAAGCCTTTGCCTCGGTCAAGGGCTTGTATCAGTTTTTCGATAATGTCTGTGCCAAAGAACTTTTCAACGGATATGCCTATATCAACAAAGAAAGCGATATGAATCTCGACGGACTTGCCAAAGCCAAAAAATCCTATCATCCGGCAATGATGGTGAAATCCTATATTTTGTCGCTTCGCTGAAAAACGCTATTCGGAATGCGTTTCCGGTTCTTTATATCGCTGCTGAATGGCTCGGAGAATCGGCAGACAGGAAAAAAATATTTCCACCAGCTCGGGATCGAAATGATAGCCTGCATTTTTTTCTATCGTATCCAATACCTTGCTTTCTTCCCAAGCTGCTTTGTAGCTTCGTTTGGTAGAAAGTGCATCATACACATCTGCCAAAGCCACGATTCTTCCGACCAGAGGAATTTCTTCTTCTTTTTTGCCCACGGCTTTCTGGGGATGATCGGGCAGTGCATATCCTTTCAAAGGCTCTCCGGTCGCGATATCCACATGTCCCGGATAACCCGTTCCGTTCCATTTTTCATGATGATTGAGCGCCACCTGTGCTGCCATTGCATCGAAATCGGAATGATAATGATTCATTTCCGATACCATTTCTCCGAAATCCGATGTTTTGTCGAGAAAAAGTCTTGCCCCGCGCACGGTATGGCGCTTCATAGTTTCATATTCCTCTTCGGTCAGCTGCCCGCGTTTTTTCAGAATTTTATCCGAGACAGCAACTTTTCCGACATCGTGAAGCATTGCCGCCATTCGCAGAATATCCCGTTTTTTATCGATCTCTTCAGCAGCAAGCCCGTGTTTCAGTCCCCATTTTTCAAAAATTTCGATGCTGTAGCTGCCGACTCGGTTGACATGAGGTCCGGTTTCTTCGGGATCGCGCATTTCCGCCATCTGAATCATTCGGAGCAAAAGCGCACGCGTCATCTGAGCGCGTTCCAATGCCACAGATGCGATACTGGCAAACATCATCATCATTTTTTCATCCATCTCCGAAAACGGAATAGCCTCTTTGCTTTCGTTCTGAGCATTGATAATCTGCAAAACGCCCAGTATATCGTCGTTTGCCGATTTTAGAGGGACAGTCAGCATGGATTTGGTGCGATAGCCGACTTTCTGATCGAACTCTTCTCCGAATCCGTAAGATGCTGTCGGAGGAATCTTATAGACATCCGAAATATTCAGTACTTTGCCTTCGGTTGCCACATATCCGGCAATGGTTTCGGGATTTACAGGAACAGAAAAAGTGGAGTAAATCAGCTTGTTTCCGATTTCCAGCCTCTGCTGAAGCGTGTCATTCTGGGTGTAGGTGAAATGAAGCTGTTCCCGTTTTCGGATATAAATAGAACCCGCATCCGCATTGACAAAGCGCCTTGCTTCCTTCAGAAGCTGTTCCATCAAAATATCCAAATCCTGAACTTGGTTCAGTTTGATGCCCAGTTCCATAAGCGCGTTCAATTTTTCCGATTCGCTTAACATGACGGTCCCTCCTGTCGGAAAACCGATCTGACACCAAACTTACGATTTGACGCCTTCGGAAGTTTTATCTGCCTCTTTTTTTTCCGCAATCATCTTATCGTCTTTTTTCTCAGGGTCAGACATAGATGTTTTGAAATTGCGGATGGCTTTTCCCAAGCCTCCGCCGATTTCGGGCAGTTTGCCTGCTCCGAAAATAATCATAATAATCACCAGAATCACAATCAGTTCTGGCATTCCGATTCCGAACATACGTCCTCCTCCTATCCTATATCGGGCAAGTCAGTTTCTTCCCGAAGCTGTAAAAATTCTTTGGATTGAATATACTGATCTACTGCTCCCCGGTAATCGATCCACCGTCTCCACACATCCATCCAACTGAAATTCTGCCAATAAAACTCAGAATTTTCTTTGCCCTGAAGGCGCTCGATGTAGGAGATATATTCCTGAGCGCAGACATCGCAGAACCGATACGGAACCCTGATATCCCGACGTCCGTGCTGCTTGGAAATATCGCTATGACATCTTTCGCAAACAGAAGTCCCCTGAAAAAAAGCCTCCAGCGTCATCAGTTTTCTGCGTCTGAGAAGAGCTTCTTTTTTCTTCTGCACATCTTTGAGCTTTTCACCCAATGAAATAATTGCTGCCACAAGCCTCTTTCTATTTAAAAATTGTCAATAATGATTTTAAATTATAACACCCGGTCTGAAGAGTGTCAATTTTTATTGCGTTTTGCATCCTTTCCGATCTATCATAATTCATAAAAAACAATCTAAAAAAATATGAAT
>CAZMDM010000372.1:0-5293 GCA_964564775.1 uncultured Desulfonema sp.
TTCCAATATTTCGCTGCGTATGCCGACACCCGTATCGCTGACAGAAAGTTTCAGATAATTTCCGGGAAGCGAGTCGGGATATTCGGTCAGATCATAGGGACTCAGTTCGGTTTCAGTCAGCGTTACTTCCAATATTCCTTCTCCGTCCTGCATGGCATGATACGCGTTGGTGCAGAGATTCATCACAATCTGATGAATATGTACCGGATCGCCCATCACCGAAGCGCATTTCGGATCGATTTTCTGAACAATCCGTATGGTTGACGGCAGGGTCGCTTTGATCAGTTTCAATGCTTCTTTGATAATCGGTTGAACATTCAGCATGGTTTTTTCATGTTCCCGCTGACGGCTGAAGGTGAGAATCTGATTCACCAGTTCTTTGGCTCTGTGGGCTGCTTTCAGCACTTCCTGAAGATTATGATGAGCTCTGCCGTCTTTGGGCATATCGTCCATTGTCATTTCGGTATATCCCACAATCGGAAAAAGGATATTGTTGAAATCATGGGCAATGCCTCCGGCAAGCGTGCCGAGTGCTTCCATGTTCTGAGCCTGACGGAGCCGGGATTCAAGTTTTTTTCTTTCTTCCTCATCGGTTTTCCGATCCGTAATATCCGAGAAGATTGTCACAAATTGTCCTTTTTTCGGGGAATACACGGATATGGAAAAATGCTTTTTCATCGGTGCAAAATAGGTTTCGAATTGAAACGGTTCACCGGATTCCGCGATTTTGGCATAAATTTCCATATATGGCGGAGAGCCTGCCTGATACACCTGTGAGGCAAGGCTTCCCACAGCATCTTCTCTTCTGATATCTGTCAGCTTTTCATAAGCCGGGTTGACATCTGTAATTCTGTAATCAACGGCAATGCCCGTATCCTCATAAACGATTTCGTGAAGCGCCACACCTTCGCTCATGGCACAATACATAGAACGATATCTGTTTTCGCTGTCTTTCAACGCTTTCTCAGCCTGTTTGCGCTCGGTGATATCAAGAACAGTGAACACGAGACCTTTATCAAAATTTTCAGAATCGATTGCTGCGGAAGCAAGTAAAATATCTCTCTGTTTTCCGTTCTTCATGACCCATACAGTTTCAATCTGTCCGATCCCGGATGTTCTGATATTCTCATGTTTTATTCTTCCGACGCGATCATATTCATCATCGGAAGGGTAAAGTCTCCGGGCAGGCATTCCGTACAGTTCTTCATAAGAATATCCGGTAATTTCGGATAATTTATGATTGGACCATCCGATCACGCGATTGGCAACAAAACCGATTCCCACAGGAGCAGCCCGCAGAAGCCCGGATTTTTCCTGTTCGCTTCGGAGCAGCGATTCCTCCGATTTTTTATGCTCGCTAATATCCACTATAACTCCTTCCAGCCAAAGAGCTTCGCCGGTCTCCGAATAAATCGCCTTGCCTTTTTCATATACCCACCGGACAGAGTCGTCTTTACGGATAATCCGATATTCCATATCATAAGGACGCCTGAAACGAATGCCGTCCTCTACCGCGCGGTTGACAAGTTTTCTGTCTTCAGGATGAATCAGATTTCCCCATGCGACTCTGGCAAGAATAAACTCTTCAATCGAATAGCCTGTAATGCGTTTGGCTTCGGCACTGATATGATCTATTCGCCAAGGACTATGCAGTTCACAGCGATATACCGCTCCCGGAATGCTTTCTACCAGTGTCCGATACCTGTTTTCGCTCGCTTTCAATGCTTCCTCCGCTCTTTTGCGCTCGGTGATATCTCTGGCAATTGACAGCACCATCGGCTGTCCGTGAAAATCAAACAATTTGGCGTGAATTTCTACGGGAATTTTCTGACCTGTCTTGGAAATCAGCGTTTTTTTAAACAGAAGATGCTTCTGATTCTCCAATTTTTCACACTCTTCAGGAACATCGTCAAAAGAGTCTTCCGTGATAATATCCCACGGAGATAATTTCAGAAACTCCTCATAAGAATAGCCAAGAACTTCGCTGGCTTTCTGATTTACCCGGATAAAGCTGCCCCGTGATTCGTTCGTTATCGGATGATGAATAAATACCATATCATTTGCTGCCTCGAACAGCAGACGATACTGCTCTTCGCGTTGTTTCACATTTTCGCTGATTTTTGCCAGTTCGGAATTTCTCAGTCTGATCTGCTGTGTCAGCATCAGAATAAGCAATAACAAAAGCATATTGATAACGGACACCACTTCGCAAAGCGGGTTGGAAATACCGATATAAACCAATAACACCGCAGAAGAAAGTATGCCGATGACCACAGCACTTATCCGTATCGCCTTTTTCATTCCATTTCTCCCTCCAATACTTTCCGAATCATCTTTGCCATTTCAGTTCTGATCACCGGCTTCATCAGATAGCCCCTGATTCCCAATGCTTTTGATTTTTCGCCGTTGATCTGCTCGCTGAAGCCCGTACAGAGGACTATCGGAATATCTTTTCTGATTTCAAATATTTTTTGGGCAAGCTGCGCGCCGGTCATCTTGGGCATGGTCATGTCGGTAATCACCAGATCGAATTCGTCCGGTCTGCTCCGAAACGCTGCAAATGCCTCTGTGCTGTCAGTATATGCCGATACCCGATATCCGAGTTCCTCAAGCATCTGTCTGAGCATATTCAGAACCGGCATCTCATCATCTGCCAGAAGAATCCGCTCTCTGCCACCGGGAGCCGATTCATCGGAAACAGTGGGGTTCCGAACTGGAATATGTTCTCCTGCCGCAGGCATATACACATGAAACACGGTTCCTTTTCCAAGTTCGCTGTACACCCGGATATGTCCGCCCATCTGTTTCACGATTCCGTGAACCACCGACAATCCGAGTCCGGTTCCTTTGCCGACTGGCTTGGTCGTAAAGAACGGATCGAAAATCCGCTCCAGATTTTCTTTGGAAATACCGATACCCGTGTCGCTGACAGAAAGTTTCAGATAGGTTCCGGGCAGAGAACCGGGATAAGCACTGATATCATTCGCGCCGAGCATAACCTCGGTCAGAGTTACTTCCAATACTCCGCCGTTATCCTGCATGGCGTGATAGGCATTCGCACAGAGATTCATGACGATCTGATGAACCTGCGTGGGATCGCATATCACCGCCGCGCAGTTCGGATCAATATTCTGGGAAATTTTTATGGTTGAGGGCAGCGTGGAGCGGATCAGTTTCAGGGCTTCTTTGATAATAACCTGAATTTTCATCATCGTTTTTTCATGTTCACGCTGTCTGCTGAAGGTCAGAATCTGGGTAACAAGGTCTTTGGCTCTGAGAGCGGCTTTGAGTATCTGCTCAAGATTCGCATATCCGGTGCTGTTTTTCGGGAGTGTATCCAGCGTCATTTCGGTATAGCCGATGATCGGGAAAAGAATATTGTTGAAATCATGGGCAATACCTCCGGCAAGCGTGCCGATGGACTCCAGACTTTGTGCCTGACGGAGCCGGGATTCGAGCTTTGCTTTTTCTTCTGCCGCTTTTTTGCGCTCGGTAATGTTTTCATAAATTCCGATCAATCCGATAATATCGCCCTGATCGTTATAATACGGAACCTTGATGGTATGCGCCCATTGTTCTTCTCCGGCAGCCATGTATTTTTCTTCGATATCTTTGACGATTCTTTTGGATATGACTGCCTGATCATCTGCACGAAATGCTTCAGCCATTTCTTTTGGGAAAAAAGCAAAATCGTCTTTTCCGATAATCTGTTCGGGATCATGCCCGATATCGCGGGCAAAGTTCCGGTTGCAGGATAAATAAACCGAATTTTTGTCTTTGACGAAAATCTGCTGCGGAAGGTTTTCGATAAGACTGCGGAAAAATATCTCTCTCTGACGCAGAGCCTCTTCCGCGTGTTTGCGCTCGGTTTCCTGCACGGAAAGCGCATGAGCCAGATCATCGAATGCCTGCGATAATATCTGCAGTTCCTTCATCGGATAAACGATATTTTCGGAAATATTCAGATCGCCTTGGGATATTTTCCGAATTTTCCGAACCAGCAGATTGACAGGCTCGACAATATATTTCCCGCCGAAAATCCATGCAACCCCCAGAGATAATAAGGCAACAAGACTCAGCACAGAGATATCCGTGAGCATCATGCGGTTTGCGTTGCGAAAGACCTCGTGTTTCGAAAATCCGACAAACATGCAGACTTCATTATTCGACTGACCTGCGGAAACATGCTCGAAGTGATAAATCCGCTCAATTCCGTCAGTATCTGTTAGCATAAAACTGCCTTTTGGCTCGTCCGGCACGCGAAAACCTCTGATCCGAGCAAGAGGCTGCCCCAGCTCGATTTCATTTTTCGAATCCTGAGACAGATACAAAACATTTCCTTTCCGATCCGTGATGATAATCACCGAATCGGGAGGCAGAGGCACTTTAGCGAAAATCTGTTTATAATATGACAGATCGAATGCCGCGCCGACTGCTACCAGCAGATCGCCGGAATCGTTCAGCACAGGATAGGCAAACGGAAGAGATGCCTTGTTTGCGGATTTGCTGATCAGAAACTCGTCTATCACGAATTTCCGGGTTTCGCTGATACGCTTAAACCAGTTGCGATCTTTCACATCTATCGGTTTTTTCAGAGGAATTGCACAGCATTCGATCATGCCGTCCCGGTTTGCCGCAACAATGGTGGAATATCGGGGATTGTACCGATGAACCGCCTGCAGAAGTTTGTTGCATTCTTCGAGGTCGAGATTCCGAACAGCAGGAATCTGGGATAAGATTTCGAGCAGATGGCGCGTATTGTCCGCGATATGTATCTGCTCGTCAATAAACAGGTAAATCAGCCGATGTGCCTGAGACTGAATATCTTCAATGCTCTGCTGCCGATCTTCGTACCCCCGGAATATCAGCAAGCCAGATACCGGAAGAAATATCAGAATGATCAGCATCAGCAGATGAGTGCGGAGTTTCCGACAGAAAAAATGGGATTTGCTGTTCATGGCGTTCACTTTCGAATAGACCTCTTTCCGAAGTCCGTTTTTACGCCCCGAAATAAATTTCAGGGCTATAAGCTCAAGCCTGCTTAAGCAGGCTTCGACTCATAGCCGGGCGATTTATCGCTCGGTTGAAAAGTTTTGAAAGAGGTCCGATGATTAAACATCGAATACCTTAAATCCCCGATTTCCGAAACAGTAAACGACATACTGAGATATTTTTGCTTCGGGATATTCTGTCTTCAATCCTTCGGCATATCCGGCAATCTGAAGCGTATCTTCCTTACGCAGCCGGAATTTTTGAATCGTTGTTTTCATTTTTTTCAGTTCCGCGTTGGAGA
>CAZMDM010000373.1:0-3418 GCA_964564775.1 uncultured Desulfonema sp.
CAATGGTTCGGACACTTTTTCATAACATATTGTTTATATGCTATTTTTGTGTTTTGCATTTTAAATCGCCGGATCATGTATTTTCAATAGGTTATCTTGCATAACAGGCTTGTTTTTCAAAAACTGTCCGAAGTATTGTTATAAAAGAAACTCATAAAGGCATGGGCTATCAATCGGCTTATGCCTTTGACGCGATTGTTCCCCGATTTCCGAAAATCTCCGTAGCATGAAGATTTCAACCTATAATAGCAGCTTTTTCAATTCACTTTTCCCTTCAATCATGGTATTTTAATATGAAGCCTTTACAATCATAAGGAGAAAGCCATGAAACGATATGTAAATCTGTTTATTATTTTGACGATTGCCATAATGTTTTCCCAAGCTGCTTATGCACGGACATACAAAATTGCTACGGTAGCATGGGCAGGATGGTCACCGATCAATGTCGCGGAAGCAAAAAATTTTTTCAAAGAAGAAGGAATCGATGTCAAAGTTGTTACGACTGAAAATCCGCTTCAGGTGATGAGCCTTTTCAAAGAAAAACGGGTTGACCTTGCTTTTGATATGATCGGAACAATTGCAGGATTATATATGGATGATCTGCCGATCACGATCATTGCCGAAACAGATTGGTCTCACGGCGGAGACAAGATCATTCTCCGATCTGATAAAGAAGCATCGTCTGTAAAGGGGAAAATAGTCGGCGTTTATATGAATACTCCGTCTTTAACCTATTTTCTAAATCTGTATTTCTCCGGCATCGGCTTGAAAACTTCGGATGTCCGAATTACAGAGATGGATATGAAAACGCTTGCTGATAATTTCATTGCTGGGCGTTTTGATATGATGATGGGGTATGATCCGGATGCAACACGGGCAGTAAAAGATGGCAAAGGAAAAGTGGTTGCCACCAGCGCAAGCTATGAAGGCTCTCTCCCCGAAGGCATTATGGTTCTGAATGAAGTCCTGAAAGATATCCCCAAAGCCGATCTTGCAAAGATTCTGAAGGCTTGGATCAAAGCGGTCAGATGGACTCAGAATCCGTCAAATGAGAAAGAATATTTCAGCATTCTCAACAGCCATACCTTCAAAGGAAGTCCTCCGTATTCCGAAGCCGATCTGAAACAGATGCTTTCCGAGGTCAGAATTCATGATGTCAAAGCAATGTCCGAGCGCAATAAAACAGACGGCGGGCTATACAAATATTTGGAAGATCTGAAAACATTCTTATCATCCAACAATCTGCTGAAAAAAGAGTTCAAGCCTTCGGAAATTTTTGATAATACGATGATTATGGAAGTATTGAAAGAGCAGCAGAATTAATTTCAAACAGCCGGGCTGTTCACGGCTCGGCTTTTCAGCGAGTTTTTATGACATTCAAATCTTTACAGACACGCCTTGTTGTTGTTTTCGGCTTATGTTTTTTGGCGGCAATTGCAGCAATTATCGGCTACGGAGTGCTGACTGTCCGAAGCAGAACCGATTTTGTGGTGAAAAGTACCGGAGATTTTGCATCAGCGTATGCACAGCAGCAGCTTTTGGAAAAAGCCCGTGCCATATCGTTCGAGATTCAATCGAAACTCGACATCTCTCTAGATACCGCCAGAACTCTGGCGGATGTTTTTTCAGGTATCAAAGACAAAAAAAATCCGATTGTGATGAACCGGGAGCAGGCTAACGGCATACTCAGAAATATTCTCATTAAAAATGATATGTTTTTAGGTACTTATACCTTATGGGAAAAAAATTCGTTTGACGGATTGGATGAAATTTTTGCCGGAACCAAAGATCACGATCTGAGCGGACGGTTTATTCCATATTGGAATCGCACTGAAAACGGGCAGATTGCTTATGAGGCAATAAAAGATTATGAAAATTCCGAAAGAGACGCCAACGGTATCCGTAAAGGCGAATTTTATCTGTTACCCCGCGAGCGCAAAAAGGAATGTATTATCGATCCTTACATATATACTATCGGAAGTAAAGCTGTGCCGATGACCTCTTTGGTTGTTCCGGTGATGGTAGATAATATGTTCTACGGAATTGCAGGCGTGGATTTGTCTTTGGAGTTTATTCAGTCGCTTACTGATGATGCTAATAAAGGATTTTACTCGGGTTCAGGAAGAATCGCAATTGTGAGCTACAACGGTATTGTGGCAGGCATCAGCAATACGCCGTATCTGATCGGAAAAACGCTGAAACAGGCTTTGCCGGAAAAATGGCAGGAATATCTTGCCAGAATCCGTTCGGGAAAAGAAAAACTGATTTTCAACGATGACGGAGATATGCTGAGTGTGGCTTCGCCTCTGATCATCGGTAAAACAGAGATGTCATGGATTGTTCTGATTGAGATTCCGAAAAATACAGTATTGGCAGATGCCCATAAGTTAGGATATGATCTGAAGCAGCGTGCGGGACAGGATACGGTGCGGCAGATTGGTGTTGCAGGTGGGATCACGATATTTGTATTATGCCTGATATGGTTAATTTCCAAAAGCATCAGCAGCCCTCTGATTCATGTAACTCGACATATCCGAAAAGTGGCTGACGGTGATTTGTCTGAAAAAAGTGATGATGTCATGTCGGATCGTCAGGATGAAATCGGTGTTCTGGCAAAAGCATTATCCGATATGACGGCTCAGATCAGCAGAGCTTTGAAAGAAACCGATGATCTGATTCGGAATATTCGGGAAGGACAACTGAGTGCGCGGGGCAATATCAGTGTATTCAAAGGCGTATGGGCTGAACTGATCAAAGGCATCAATGACATCACCGAGGCATTTGTATCGCCGGTATGGTTGACAGCGGACTATATTGCCCGAATTTCTGCCGGGAAAATTCCGGAAAAAATCACAGGGGCGTACAAAGGGGATTTTAATACTATCATTAGCAATCTCAATGGTTTAATTGAAAATTTAACCCAATTTGCGATTCATGTCCGTAAAGTATCGGAGCAGTTAGCCAGAGGCAGCGGAGAATTGGCTGGTTCTGCGTCTCAAGTGTCCGAAGGAAGTGCGGAACAGGCTGCCAGTATTGAGGAAATATCGACTTCTATGGAAGAAATGAGCAGTATGCTGAATAATACGGCAGACAATGCCCGCCAGACCGCCTCGATTGCAGCACGAGCTGCTCAGGATGCGCGTGAAGGCGGAAAAGCAGTTGCACAATCGGTTCTGGCAATGAAAACAATTGCGGATAAAATTCATATTATCGAGGATATTGCCAGACAAACCAATATGCTGGCATTGAACGCGGCGATTGAAGCGGCACGCGCTCAGGAATACGGCAAAGGCTTTGCGGTGGTTGCAGCCGAAGTCCGCAGGCTTGCAGAAAACAGTCAGAAAGAAGCAAAAGGAATCAATGCGCTGTCTTTATCGAATGTCAACGCAGCCGAACATGCAGGAAGTTGCCTGGAACA
>CAZMDM010000374.1:0-26721 GCA_964564775.1 uncultured Desulfonema sp.
ATTCCGATGCGTACCTTCAGCATGAACGTCTATGTGAGAAAAGATAAACCATTCGAATTCAAAGAGATGAAAGATTTATACGGAAAAAAAGTCGGAAAACAGTCGGGTTTTTTCGTATCGCCCGATTTCGAACAGGCTGTAAAAGAGGGAAAAATCATCCTCGATGAAGCTCAGAATAACGAGATGAATCTGAAGAAACTGATGTTGGGCAGAATAGATTGTTATATATCGACATCTGTAATGTCAAAGATTTACATCGAAAAGATGGAATTGCAAAATGATATTCTCAAATTGCTCACTCCGATTGTAGCTGAAAAATCGATTTATCTCGCTCTGAGTAAAACTGGAAAAAATATCCCGGATAAAGAGTCGCTGATGAAAAAGATCAATCAGGTGTTAAAAACGATTCATGAAGACGGAACTTCCGAAAAAATCAGAAACAAGTATTTTTAGCCATGATCGGTAGATGAATCATGAGCCGTTCACTAACCCGTTTTGCATGGTTATCCATTGCTGCGGCAGTTCTTACTATCGTATTAAAAGCTGCTGCATATCTTGTAACCGGATCCGTAGGACTGCTATCGGATGCGCTGGAATCGTTAGTCAATCTTGTCGGAGCGCTGATGGCATTGGCAATGCTGACAGTTGCCGCGCGCCCCGAAGATGCGGAACATCCTTACGGACACAGCAAAGCCGAATATTTTTCCAGCGGTGTAGAAGGAACTCTGATACTGATCGCGGCAATCAGTATTGCGATCACCGCTGTTCCGAGGCTGATTCATCCTATACCTCTTGAGCAGATCGGACTGGGATTACAGGTATCGATTCTTGCCTCGCTGATCAATCTTTGCGCTGCGCTGAGGCTGCTGAGAGCAGGTAAAGAATATAACTCAATCACACTTCAAGCCAATGCCCATCACCTGCTGACCGATGTATGGACATCCGCAGGCGTCATCATCGGTGTCGGCATCACTGTCCTGACCGGCTGGGAACGGACTGACCCGGTGGTTGCACTGATTGTTGCGGGAAATATCCTCTGGTCCGGATTCCGCATTATCCGGGAATCAGTTGCAGGATTGATGGACGCGGCATGTCCTCCCGAAGAGCAGGCATTGCTGAAAGAGATACTGGACTCCCACACCGAAGCCGGAATCGAATATCATGCTCTTCGTACCCGTTGTGCTGGAGCGAGACGATTTGTGTCATTTCATCTGCTAGTGCCGGGCTTCTGGACAGTGCAACACGGACATCATCTGTCGGAATGTATTGAAGATGATATTCGCAAAATTCTTCCGAATGTTCATATTATCACCCATCTGGAATCCCTGAATGATCCGGCTTCGTGGAAGGATATCGCATTGGATCGTGAAAATGGGAGCAAAATATATAAATAATTGATAATTTTATTTAATTTCCAATTCATCCCGGAAAAATCCGGGGGGAGTCCTAAATAGGTCTGCTGCATCGGACAGCGTAACTTCTGATTTGTTTGGCAATCTGACATTTTTTGTCATAATTTGACAAATTTTGTTGAAATTTTGTGGATATTCAAGGCTTTCGGCATAGAGCTATATTATTAAAATATTATTTTTATTTAATAAAAACTATCAGGTATGCTTATTGCAATAATAATTCGAATATGCTTTTCGAAAGAAAGCAGATGAAAGGGTTCTGTTTTTTTATTTTAACTTAAAAAAATAGGAGGTTGTATGACGCGAAAGAGAAAATCCCGGATGCTTTTCAATGGGGGATATCTGACAATTTTTGTCATGATAGGCATGATGGTATTGACGGGTTGCAGTAGCAGTGATGATCCGGCTCCGCTGGCATCTGTGGAAGAAGGTATTTTCAAAGACAGTGTGGTTTCCGGTCTGCAATACCAAACCGATACGCTTTCCGGTGTTACGGATGCGAACGGCAAATTCAAGTACCGGAAAGGTGAAAAGGTAAAATTCTTCTTAGGCGGTATTACTTTCGGAGAATGCCTTGGCAAATCGGTGGTTACGCCGGTAGATATTGTTCCGGGCGCAACCGATGAAAAGCATCCCACCGTAACCAACATTACCCGTTTTCTTCTGACCTTGGACAATGATGACAATCCTGACAACGGTATTACCCTTCCTGAAGGCATGAGAACAGCTAAGTTCAACCTGACTGTCAATTTCAATCTTAGCATTGCTGATTTCGAAGCAAATACCGATGTACGGCAGGCTGTGATTTTGCTAGCGGCATTCAAAACCGGCACACGGAATGTGCTGATAGCGGTTATTGTGGCGCAGACTCATTTGCATCAGACTCTGAACCCGGATGAGCCGATTCCGCCGACTACGGAGCCGACGACTCCGACTGAGCCGACGACTCCGACCGAACCGACGACTCCGACTGAGCCGACAACGCCTGCGGAGCCTACGACTCCTACGGAACCGACGACTCCGACTGAGCCGACAGCGCCTACGGAGCCTACGACTCCTACGGAACCGACGACTCCGACTGAGCCGACAACGCCTACGGAGCCTACGACTCCTACGGAACCGACGACTCCGACTGAGCCGACAACGCCTACGGAGCCTACGACTCCGACAACCGATCCCAAAGATATGGATAAAGATGGAGACGGATTCACGCCGAATCAGGGCGACACCGATGATAATGATCCTCTCACCTATCCGGGAGCGCCCTGTTATAATTGCTATACTCCGTCTGATCCGCCCGTAAGCGATCCCAGAGATGTGGATAATGACGGAGACGGATATACTGAGAATCAGGGGGATTGTAATGATAACAATGCCAAAATCAATCCCAAAGCGGCTGAAATCTGCGGTAACGGTATAGATGAGAATTGTGATGGCAAAGACCTGCCATGTTCGGGCGATGGTGCAACGCTTTCGAACGGATTTAAGGTTACCTTCCTGAGATCTGTTTATAATGCCGATAAAACTTCGACATGGAAATACAAAGTCGAGGAAACCACTGCATCCAAAGACCTGAGTAACTGGGTATTGGAACTTCCGAGCTGCGTTACGGTGAAGAGCGCACTGCCTGCATCCTATCAGATTGTGAAACCCGATTCCAATTCCGGCTTGAACGGTATCAAGTGGGAAACCGATGCGAGTTTCACCACCGGCGAATTTTCAATCGTAATTGACGGACACTGGGAAATCGGTGTGGTCAATGTGGCTGCCAAAGGTTCCTCTGTGGCAAAAAGCAAAATCGGCGGACCCACATGCAAAAAAGCGGATAATGACGGAGATGGATATTCTGTCAGCGAAGGCGACTGCAATGATAACGATAAAAACGTTTATCCGGGCGCTACCGAAATCTGCGGTGATGGGAAAGATCAGGACTGTGACGGCAAAGATTTGGTATGTACCGAAGAAGGAACGCTTGTGCTGGGAGATAAAGGTGTGGAAGGAGTTGAATATCAGACACCTACTCAGAGCGGCGTTACAGATTCAAAAGGCAAATTCAAGTATACCAAAGGCGAAACCGTCAAATTTTTTATCGGCGGAATCATTCTGGGTCAGGTTAGCGGGAAATCACTTCTGACGCCAATTGATTTTGTACCGGGCGGAACTCAGGATAGTCCTGCGGTCAACAACATTTTTGCATTATTGATGACGCTGGATGATGACGATACTCCTGAAAACGGTATCGAAATCAGCGAAGCTGTCAGACATATGGCTAAGGGCAAATCTCTCAATTTCTATCTGAGTACGGACGAGTTTGAAACAAGTACCCAGACAATAATCATGCTGCTGACATCTGTGAAGCCCAAAGGCAAAAAGCTTCTGGTCAAGCCCTTAAGAGTTTTGATCTTTATCAAAATCACCATCGTATTCAGACAGGATGCCGATAAGGATGAGGATAAAGACGGCTACACCGTGGCTCAGGGCGATTGCAATGACAAAGATGCGACAATCGATCCGAAAACAGTTGAAATCTGCGGTGACGGCAAAGATCAGGATTGTAACGGCAGTGATCTGATCTGCGCGGAAGATGAAAACAAAGATGAAGACGGAGACGGCTATACCATTGGTCAGGGCGATTGCAATGATAAAGATCCTGCAATCAATCCGGGTGCGGCAGAAATCTGCGGCAATGATGTGGATGAAAACTGCGATGGTGTCAAAGAAGAATGTCCCTTCACCATTAAAAACGGTGCTTGGGAAGGAACTCTCAAGACCGAAAGCGGCCTGCGCGAGGAACTGACCCAGATCATCAAATTCAATGTTCTTGATGATGTGATTTCATCCTTGTTTGCACAACTCGAGTTGGCTTGTAACGGCGCTGCAATTATGACCGGCAGTGCTACGATTGCAATTACCGACAATAAATTCACTTACACAGAACAAGATACTGAAATTTCAGGAACCTTCAAGAGCGCTGAAGAAGTCGAAGGCAAATGGTTTGCCAAAATCGGCGATAAAACAGTCAGTGGCAGTTGGACAGCCAAATTCAAAGCCGAAGCAATTACGGAAACCGACGGTGATAGTGACGGTTTTACGGTAAGTCAGGGCGATTGCGATGATAGCAATCCTGATATCAAGCCGGGTGCTGCCGAAGTCTGCGGCAATGATGTGGATGAAAACTGCGACGGTTTCAAAACAGCCTGCGTGCCTGATACAGATAAGGATAAACTCAGATCCGGCGTGTTCCTGTTCGGTTTTGCAAAAGGCATCGAGTATGCCACTGCAACTCAGTCCGGTGTAACCGATGAAAAAGGCACATTCAAATATCTTGACGGTGAAGAAATCACTTTCTTTATCGGAAAGATCGTGCTGGGAAAAATCAAGGCAAAAGAAGCAATTACACCGCTCGATCTTTTGGGTGTAAGCGATGCCAAAGATGCCAAAGTCATCAATCTGTGCAGATTCCTGCTTACACTGGATACGGATAATGACACCAAAAACGGCATTGCGATTCCCGATGCACTCCGGCTGCGCTGCTATGCCAAAGATGTAACTGTCGATTTTGCATCCGATAAATTCGAATGCGATGTGCGTGAACTGATTGCCAAGCTCACAGTGCTGAGAGACGCAGGTATAGGAACGCTTGCGCTTGCTGCCAGAGTCGAAGATGTTCTGAAAGCCGCTTTGGAAGAAGCTGCCAAATACACGGATGATGACGGAGACGGTTTCTCGGAAAAACAGGGCGATTGTGATGATACCGATCCGAATGTATTCCCGGATGACGGAGGCGAATGCAAACTTCCCGATGATCCTGCAGCGGATAATGACAAAGACGGTGTTACGGTCGGAAACGGTGATTGTGATGACACCGATCCATCTATTTATCCGGGTGCAACGGAAATCTGTGGCAATGGCAAAGATGAGGATTGCGATGGTTCTGATCTGGTCTGCACTGTTCCCGACAAAATCACTTCAGGCGACTGGAGCGGCGAGACTGATCAGAAAAATCCGATCAGTTTTACGGTCAAGGACAATCAGGTAACCGCAATCACAGTAAAAATGGATTATATTGGAACATTCTCGGATAAATGCGTCAAAAGTAATCTGCTGATGACCGGGGATGCACTTATCGAAATCAAAGATGGTAAATTCATCTTCTCCAAATCCAATGTGGAAATCATCGGCACCTTTACCAGCGCTACCGAAGCTTCGGGAACATGGTTCTATCAAAATGATTTCTGCGAAGGCACCGGAAAAGGAACATGGACAGCCAAAGTTTCTGTAAACACTTCTGATGCTGACGGAGACGGATTTACTACAGAGCAGGGCGATTGCGATGATACTGATCCCGATATCTATCCGGGCGCTCCCGAAATAGCCGGAGACGGTATTGATCAGGATTGCGACGGAAGCGATCTGGCTGCTACTGACCCGGATGATACCAACAAAGGCACATGGTCTTTGCTGATCGGTGCTGACAAGCTGGATAAAGCCAAGTACAAAGCAGCATTTATTACTATTAAGGCAGTTGCGGTTCACGGAGAAAAGAGCCATGGCTGGAAAATTGTGGCTAAACCCAAGAAAATCTTCAAGCTCTTTGATCTTGAAAACAAAGATGAACAACTGCTCTTGGAAGAGCTTGCGGCAGGTTTGGAAGGTAAATACAATGAAATCCGCCTGATACTTTCCGATATTCCACCGGAAGGCGAAAAATTTGCCAACTATGTCGTTGACAACGAAGGCAAAACTCATAAGCTGAAAATACCGGGCGGACATCACAGCGGCATCAAAATCAAGCACAAATTCACCATTGTCAAAGGTAAGACCACACAGATGAAGATTGTGCTGGATGCTTCCAAATCCATCAAGCCGGGTTGCAAAGAATGGAAACTTCAGCCGGTATTCAAGGTGGTTTCTTCCGAAGTGGTGGTGGTTCGGACGACCGATACAAATACGCCGTAATTCCAAAATCGTGAATGGATGAGATGATCCCCTGCTCTTCATCGGGCAGGGGATTTTTTATTATAGATCAGGATCAACGCTATCGAGCGATAAATCGCTCCCTGCCTAAGCAGGCATAAGCTTTCATCTCGGAAAGTTATTTCGGGGCGTAAAAAACAGACCGTCTCTATTCTCATTTCGAATTCGGATATTACAGATCATCTTAGGCTCGCTATTTTCTGAAGAGCATGAATAATTTCTTCGGGTCCGATTTTACCGTCTCCATTTATATCTATCAGACGAAGGGCGGCAAGCGGCGGAATGCCTGTCAGAATCCGCAAGCCTTCGATCACATCTGCCAGAGTCAAACTGCACAGTCCTTCCATATAAGACACTGATGAAACAGTAGGATAATTCGCTTTTATCCATGTGTGATCCTGCATACTTTCCAATTCGCTATCTGTCCTATTGTAATATGTGTACAAAATCCGGCTCGGATCATCGGGAATCGGATCATCCCATGTTACATCCGTGTGATACCAGCTTCCGCATAATCTGACCAGATTCCATGCGTGATCAACCCACTGATTCTGTTGGCTATCCCATGCTTTACCCGAAACGATTCTCGCAGACAGTCCAGAATCTTTGAGCATTCTGAAAGTAAGAAGTGCATAGCCCTGACATACTGCCAAACCGGCATATAATGCGTTATATGCACTATATTTCAACAGATAAGAACCAGGGGTTACAGTGTCGTATTTTACATTCCTGACAACCCAGTCATGAATGGCTTTAAGTTTCTGTTCATCATTCATGACGGAAGTGATAATTTCTCCCAATATCTGCGAAACTCTTTGAGAAACATATTGTTCCTGTTCAAAATCAGTCAGATATCTTATCTCCGGGTAAGAAATCGTTACATTGCCATCATACCCGTTTATCGAAACATTCCCATGAAGAGAAAAATTATAATAAGTATAAGGATCTTCCGCTTCTGTTTCCTTATCAAAGTCGATATCGAACCTATTCGGGAACTCTTTTGCATCATTAAAGTTGATTCCTCTAACATTGAATGCCGCATACCGAACACGATTCCTGTACTTATCGAGCAAAGCATTTTTAAATTCAGCATAAGACGTTACAGTAACGGGAGTATCTTCGCGTAAAGTTTGTAAGGGCTTGGAGGCATGATCCATAGGAATATTGCGATAGACAGGATTGACCCACCTCGGATGAATATGAATATACTCGGCATTTGCAAAACAGTTTATCATTCCCAAGCCAAACACCGAACCGATAATCAAAAAAATTTTATACTTTTTCATCTCTGCCTCCCTCATATCGGATATGAAAAATCAGTTAAAGCTGAAAGCAAGCGACCGCTTTCAAAACCGAGATTGTCTGCCTAAATTTATTTCAGGCTGAATCTGTAAAACAATAACAATTCGGAAATTAAAAAGCAAGTGAAATACTTTACAAAACAATAACTATGGTTTATAAAGATATGAAAAACGAAAAATCGGAGAAAAGACCATGCCAACCGGAGCTTGCGGAATCAATTGTGATGTTTGCAAACTGAATGTGATCGGTGTATGCTCGACCTGCGGAGCGGGAACAAGCCTTGAAGGCTCCCAGAAAGCCGAGGTTCAGATACGGCTTTTCGGGCAGCCCTGTCCCATATTGGGCTGCGCACAGATGAATTGCTTTCAGTATTGCATGAGAGATTGTTCTCAATTTCCCTGCGATAATTTTCGCAACGGATATCCGTTCAGCGACGGATTTCTGAACATGCAATCCAGAAGACGTCAGGAGAAAGTTATGGAAACCTCCCCACAGGGCAGCATTATCAAAGTACCGCCGGAATACTGGGATGAACTGCTCAAAAGAGATATCGGACAAGTCTGCAACAACGCTCTTGCAGCCATTCATCCCGAAGGACTGATGCTGAATTTTCTGAACGAAGAACTGCTGATTGATTTTCACAATCGTTGTATTTGGCAGATGAAAGGCATTCACCGGGGAAAAGTTACTCGTGAACTGCTGGAATTGGTAGTGCTGGTCTATCTGCTGAATGCCAAACCTGAAGGCATCCGAAATGAAATCGTCAGCGTGCGTGATCTCAAAGATGCCCATTTTTTTCAAGGTCCGCACGAGTTGAGAACCTCATCATTACTGAAGAGATACGGAACAGACGCGGAAGGATTCAGACGAGTGGCAATATCTCTGAGCGGCAAAGCAACCGATATGGCAGATGCTGCTTTTCAACTCAGACCTCTGCCCAAAATTCTGCTGTATTATCTCTTGTGGGAAGGCGATGAAGAATTTACCCCGCGCATTTCGATTTTATTTGATCGCTCCATCGAAACTCACCTGTCCGCAGATGCGATCTGGGGATTGGTGAATCTGGTTTCCGGCATTCTGCTGGAAGGCAAGGTATGATATGGATTTCGAACAACTCCGATTCGGCTACGAAAGCCGCCTGTTTCAGATATTGGAAGTGCAGCTCGGTAATGTGCTGCATCGCGACCATGTTCAGGCGCAATATCTTCTGGATACCAGAAAACGCGATCTGCTGGGCAATGCGGTTCGGATTACCGAAGATTTGCTGCCGCAGATATACCAAGAATATCAGTCCTGCCTCAATGTGGCAGGCGGCGATCTGAAAGGCGATCTGTTTGTGCAGCAAAGTCCCGAATACAACGCCAGTGTGTTTGCTTATCAGAATAAATTCGATGTCTTGGTAACCTCCGCGTTGCTGAATCATTTTACGCCGGATGAAAGGCGCTTTGTGTTCGGACATGAACTGGGGCATGTGCTTTTCGGACATTCGCGCTTTTCGGTCAATGAAATTATGAATACAGTTCAGGATATCAGCAGGGATACCGCAGATATTCTATTCCGATGGTCCAGAGCCGCGGAAGTATCTGCAGATCGGGTAGGACTGCTGTGTTGCGGCAAGCTGATGGATGGCGTGATGGCACTGTTCAGGACTTCCAGCGGCTTGTCCGGCATTGATGCGGATAAGGTGTTGAGTTCTTTCCGCAGACAATACGAAGAGCTGGAGAGGCAGTTGAAAGAAAGAAGTAGCAATATGTTTTCATGGATCAACACCCATCCCATGATGCCGATCCGATTCAAAGCCTTGGAGCTTTCGGCATTGGATATTGTGGCTTTGCGGCAGAACTCCGATGGCTTCAGTTGGCGCGGATTTCGGATGATTGGTGCCCAGATTGCCAAGATATTGGAAATATTGGATATGATGTTTCTGTGAACTATAACGCCCGCATCCACTCCGGCTTCAAGCTGATCTGACCCGAAAGCGCAGCATCGATCAGCTTCAAAGTCGCTTCTTTGTCTTTAGGAAATGCGGCTTTGATGGGCAGATAATTGGACGCGTGATTGGCATGAAACAACCCGCCGGACAATTCCGTATGCGAAATCATGGTTCTGAGTTCTTTCAGCATATCTTCGGGTTCGATGAGAATAAATTTGCCGCTTCTCCAATCGTCATACATCTGCGTTCCCGGAATCAGCATTAGGCTCAATGCGCCCACATAATCCGGGTCAATGGCAGATAAGACTTTGCCGGTTTCTTCCGCATGAATCTGAGAACGCTCTTTCCCGGCAACCCCCAAAAGCACGGTAACTGACAATTTGATGCCTGAAGCAATCAGCTTTCTGCCCATCTCGATCATTTTTTCGGGGGATGCACTTTTATGAACATTATCAAGTGTTTTTGCATCTCCGCTTTCAAGCCCCATATATGCGATGCTCAAGCCGTTTGTGTGGAGTTCTCTGAGTTCCTCATCGCTTTTCATGGCAATACTTTTGGTATTGGCATACACGCCAACACGCGTAACCCACGGAAGCTGCTTTCGGATTTCTGTCAGAATATTCATTAGGCGTTTCTGAGGGATAATCAGCGCATCTCCATCGCAGATAAACACTCTGCGCTGACGTTTGCAATACTGAGCCGCAAACGCGATGTCCTGCATGATGATGTCATCGGATTTGATCTTGAAGCGCTCTCCCTTGTACGCACCGCAGAATGTGCATTTGTTATGCGAACATCCCACCGTTGCCTGAAGCAGAATACTGTTTGCCTCGCTGGGCGGTCGGATGATATTTCCTTCGTAGTGCATCTGTCTGGTTTCTCCTGTGAAACTTAATATATTCCATAGCCCGGAAATCTGTTTCCGGGATGCAGGGATTGTTTTCAAATTTTATTCTTCCATCAAAATCGTCGGCGAAAAGGTCTTGATCCATTCCATCGTCTCTTCCGAATCTCTTTGTCGGATAACCTTGCTGATCTGCAAAGCTTTGTAATATAAGCTTGTATCCATTACCAAAATCGTTTTGCCTTTGCTTTTCGGATCAGGTGACTTGGAAATATCGGACGCGTCCACCGCCCATCCGTCATATTCCAGCCACGAATGCAGGCGCTTGATCGGGTCGTCTTTGCTCAAAGAAATGTAGCCCTGCGTCCATATCCATCCCCGAAAATAATCCGCTGCGATCAGCTCGCTCATAAAGGTAACTGCCACAACATGGGAATTGCCCTGATCTTTGCCGGAAATGGGCTTTTCTCTCATGGCTTTCAAGGTTCGCCCGAGCTTGCCCGTGTCCAGAAGTCTTTTGATGATTTCTTTGGCTTTGCACGGGCGACCGGGCTGCGTTGTATCAGGACAGTGATAAATTTTTATCATTATGATCGTTTGATAGTTGACGATTTCAGTCTCAGAGATATTCCTCGACAATTCACCCGTATTTATCAGCTTTTCAACGCGGATTCAACTCTTATTGCAGTCGCATGAAAATTTCCGAATCTGTCTGAAAATTTTCAGGAGATATTGCTGATTGGAGATAAGGTATCCGGCGGAGCATAACGCGAAAGAATCCGGGCAATAATTTCGGAAGTCGAAATGCCCGGAACCATGTCGATACGCGCGACTTGTCCTCCGTTTGCTCTGACGATATCCGCGCCGATAATCCGATCCTCGGACCAGTCTCCGCCTTTGACCAGAATATTCGGACAGATTGCCGAAATCAGATTGAAGGGGTCAGGTTCGTCAAACAGGGTGATATAATCCACACAGGACAAAGCAGACAGCACTTCGGCACGCTGTTCCTGAGAGATGATAGGACGCTTGTCTCCCTTGATGATCTTGACCGAACTATCCGAATTCATACCGATAATCAAGATATCTCCTAAGGCTTTTGCCGCAGACAGATAGCGCACATGCCCTGCATGGAGAATATCGAAACATCCGTTGGTGAATACAATGGTTTTTCCAGATTTTTTCAGTGATCTGACGATCTGCAGAAGATTGTCGGAAGATAAAACTTTGCTGTTCATAAATTTCCGATCTTATTTTATTAAAATTACTGCTAAAAATATCAGCTATCCTCATATTTGTCAATGGTTCTGCTCTGTTTTCTCAAAAAATTCTTGACAAATGGTCTGGTTTATAATATTTTTTTAAAAATCAAGATGATATACAGAATGTCTCAGCCTATCGGACAAATGGGAGATCCGTATCATAGCGGATCGGAACAGATCGGCAAACAAATATCGATCCTTCTCGGAGGCAGAAGCAAACTATATGATATATCAGCTTAAAATATCGTCATCTGTTTTTTTTATGAATATAATGTCTTGATTTTTTGATTCGACCCCATTATAAAATATAGAACCGAAAACACGGACAACGGAGAATCAGAGCGTCATGTTTTTCAAAAAAAAGACCGATATTGTGGGATTGGATATAGGCTCCAGAACGATCAAGATTGCCGAGATCGAGGAGAAAAAGAAGGGGTATTTTCTTAAAAAATTCGGTATGATTGATATCGCTCCGGGGCTGATTGAAGATGGCTCTGTCCGCAAACCCGAAGAAGTGGCGGATTCTATCCGGCAGTTGTTCGATGTGTATCGTATCAAAGAAAAAAATATAACCATTTCTATTGGCGGCTATTCGGTAATCGTCAAGACCATCAGCGTTCAGGCAATGGATGAAAAACAGTTGCAGGAGCGTATCCATTTCGAGGCAGAACAGTATATTCCTTTCGATATCAACGATGTCAATCTGGATTTTCAGATTTTCGGAGAAAGCGAAAACAATCCGAGCCAGATGAATGTGTTGCTGGTAGCTGCCAAAAAAGAGATGATCAACGAATATGTCAATCTGGTTCAGATGGCAGGATTGAATCCCTGCATTGTGGATGTGGACGCGTTCGCTCTTCAGAATATCTATGAAATCAATTATGAGCCGGAAGGCAAAGACAATGTTGCACTGATTGACATCGGCGCAAACAAAACCACCCTGAATATTCTCAAAGGCAGAATGTCGGTATTCATGCGGGATGTGTCTTTGGGCTGTCAGCAGATCAACAATAAAATTCTTGCAATTTCCAAATGTTCGGTGGAAGAGGCTGAAAAACAGTATCACAGTGAACAGGGAAAGCTCGCCTCGAAAGAAGTACTCGATATTATTGAGACCGTTGTAGCTGACTGGTGTACGGAAATCCGGCGGGCATTGGATTTCTTTTATTCCACGTATCCCGACGACAACATCAAAAAGATTATTTTAAGCGGAGGAGGGGCAAAGATTAAGAAATTTCGTGATCTTTTGGCGGATGAAACTGCGGCTGAGGTCGAGATTATCAATCCTTTCAAGAATTTTTCGGTAGATGACGAATTTGACGCCGCATATCTCGAACGCATAGCCCCACAGGCAGCGATCTGTATGGGACTCGGAATCAGAAAGATGGATGACAAATGATACGAATCAACCTCTTACCGTTTCGTGCGGCACGCAAGAAAGAAAACATCCGTCAGATTGTTTCGATTTTTGTGATGAGCCTGATTCTGCTTCTGATCGGCTTGAGTTATTATCATCTGAAGTTGAAGCGGCAGATTACGGCACTGAAAGAGAAGATTGAATATACCAAAAGTGAGGTAACGAAATACAATAAGATTGCGGCAGAAGTCGAGGAAATCAAAAAGAAGCTCGCTTTACTGAACAAACGATTGGACGTGATCGATGAGCTTGAAGCCAACCGGGATTTTGCAGTTAAAACTTTGGATGCTTTGACAAATTCACTGGTTGAGAAACGCATGTGGCTGACCCAGTTCGAGACTTCCGAAGCCAAAACCACTCAGCAGAAAGCACCTGCAAAAGGAAAGGGGGCGCCTGCGGATAAGGGCAAAGAAGAAAAAAAAGAAAAACCGCCGATAACGGTTAAAATACAAGGGATTGCATTGGATGAAAAAACCATATCGGATTTTCTGGACAAACTCAAAGCTACCCAATTTTTTATGAATGTGGATCAGCAGATCAAGATAGAGCGGAAAGGGTTTAAACAGGATAAGTCCAAACCCGATATTCTTCTTAAAACATTTCAGATGAGCTGCACAATTGACGCGCCCAAGCCTGTAAAAAAGGAACCTGATAAACCCGATAAAGGCAAAGATAAAAAAGACGTCAAAGCGGAGAAAAAAGGATGAAGAAACCGAGTCTTTCTTTGGATTCACTGGCGCCGATGTTTGACAAGCTCGAAAAGCTCGGCAAAACACAGCGCATACTCATAGCTGCTGTATCGTTTATCATTCCGGTGGGCTTGTTTTTCTGGTTATCCTATAGTCCCAGTATGGATGAAATAAAGACCTTGCAGGGAGATTTGGCAAAGCTTGAAACCGAACTCGTGGACGCGAAGCGGCGTGCTTCCGAGCTCAAAAAATATCAGGAAGAAATGAAAAAAGTCGAAGAGCGTTTCAATCTTGCCAAAAGAGCGCTTCCCGAAAGCAAAGAAATTGCCTCTCTGCTGACCAATCTCGCAGGGTCGGGACGGGATGTGGGCTTGGAATTTCTGTTGTTCGAACCCAAAACAGAGATTCCTTCCGAATTTTATGCTGAAATTCCGGTAACGATTCAGGCTATCGGCAAATATTTCGACACTATGAATTTCTTTGACAAAGTATCCAAGCTCACCCGTATTGTCAATATCAAAGATATTAAGATCGAAGAGTTCAAAGAGGGACAGAAAAAAGAAGGCAGAGAGGAAAACAAACTCAAGTTTTCCTTTATGGCAGTAACCTATAAGTTTTTAGAACCTCAGCCTGAAGCTCCGCCCGATAAGAAAGCGGACAAACCGGCTGAAAAGGATAAACCGAAGAAGTAAAGGATGCCTCAATGAGCAGACAATCCGATCAGATATTCCGTTTTGCCCGGCTTGTATGTGTTTTTTTTCTTTTTTGGGGCTGTGGAAAAGAAGAGCCGCCTCCCAAACCCAAGATAGTCAGCAAAAAAATTGTTCGGGAGAAAGATGCGGCATCTCCTCCGGCACAAGCTGCTGCGGTAAAAGATATTCCGAAGACAGAATCGGAAAAACAACCGATAGTCGCGCAGAAACCTGCTGATATGCCGAAGCCGCCGATTTCGGATCAGAAAAAAAACTCTGATACTGCTCCCAAGCCTTCTGCTGAGAAACCCGTGGGAAAAGCCGGAGATAAAGCCAAAGAACAGCAGAAAATACCCGATATTTCCTTAGCTCCACCGGATAAACCAGATAAACCTTCGGAAAAAGGCGAAGAAAAGTCTGCATCGGAAATATCTCGGAAGCCTTTGGATAAAAAAGGAGCGGATCTGGTATTCCCGGATATTCCTGATCTGGGAAAGGAAGTGAAGGATGTAGCTACGTACGATTCCAAAGGCAGAATGGATCCGTTTGCGCCGTTGTTCAAAGAAGAACCTAAAAAGCCCAAGGAAGCGCCTACAAATACACGCATTTTGACACCTCTCGAAAAGCTGGATCTGAGTCAGTTGAAGTTGGTCGGTATTGTGCGGAGCAGCGGAGGTAGTCGGGCATTGGTGGAAGAAAGCAGCGGCAAGGGCTATATTATCAGAAAAGGTACGCTGATCGGAATCCATTCCGGTAAAGTATCCGACATTCTCGAAAATAAAGTCATCATCGAAGAGGAACACGAGGATTATGTAGGCAATGAAATTGACGGGTGGACAAGAAACATCACGGTTCGTAAACGAGAAATGAAACTTCAGAAAAGTCCCGGAGACGAGTTATGAGGATTAGTGTTGCAATATTTTCCAAAAGGATGCTCATATTCATCCTTCTTCTGATCGCTGCAATTTCCGGCATCAACGGATGTGCCAAAACCCGAAAAGTATCCAAAGCTTCGGATACCCGAAAAGAGTCACCTGAGGTAAAACCGGGCAGCAACGGCAGAGGGTATGAAGCCAAATGGATTACTGATATCGGCTTTGCCAACGAGGGGCAGAATTTCAATGTGTATATCCGGGGAAACCGCCTGCTGCCTTATACAACGCTAAAGCAGTCTTCTCCTGCCGCGTTATTTGTTTATTTTACAGATACGGCGGTTTCTACGGAAAAAACGGATCTGATTGTCAACAATGATATTGTCGAGACAATCCGAGCTTCGGATACCGCTGAAAAAGGCAGAGAAACCGCCAAAGTCGAAATTTTGCTGAACAAAAGATTTCCCAACGTGCTTCCCTATACGATCACGCGAGACGGACCCGGCATCCGAATAACCTTCAAAAGGCCTGCCGGTATTTCGACTATGGGAGAATATGAGGAAGGCGGGAGCGACTATGCGGGAGGAAATCCGTCAGATACCCGTTCTGGCAGTTTCAATGGCAGAGGTTCAGGAAATTCGGGAACGGCTGTGGTACGTTCCGCGGCATCGGTACCTGCCAGCAGATTGGATTCGGTATATGCTGCCCGGTTTGATGATGGATTGAAAGTATTTGTCGGTGCTGATGGTATGATTACCAAATACAAAGCCTCTGTCATCCCAAATCCTCCCCGTATTGTTTTCGATATTTTCGGGCTGAAAAGTCCTTATGAACATGAAAAAGTAATTCCGGTGAACAGCAACTGGGTAAAGATGGTTCGGTATCAGAGCTATCCGGATCGGCTCAGTCTGATCTTGGAAACCTTTCCCCAATATCTGAACGCATATTCCGCATCGCCGGTGGATAATGGATTGATGATTCATGTGGGACAGGGAAGTTTTCCGAGACAGGCTCCGGGGGGGAACCTTGCGCTTCCCGATACGGATTCGTCGCGTCCTATCGGATCGAGCGATTCCGGCTCCGATAGACAAGTCAGCAGTTACAGAACTTCTTCTCCTCAGATTTCCGAGCAGTCCGAAGGGGATGCGGATTATACCAAACCCGCTTATGTCAATCAGATAGAGCTTCTCAAGGAGGACACGGGCAAAACTGCTGTGGTGCTGGAAACATCCAGACCCGTCAGATATGAAGTTCGGCGTACAGATAATAAAAAGTTGGAATTCAGGTTATTCAACACGGAGATTCCGGAAGATTTGCAGCGTTCCATATCTGCCAAAACCGATGACGGAATGATCCGCCGGATGACGCCATCGAAAGCTGGTCCTGCAAATTCGAGCATCAATCTCGATATTCGTGAAGATATTCCTTATACCGTAGAACAAAATGGACAAAGACTCATCCTGAAATTTGCAGCACTCGGTACTCCGGCAGATGAGAGGATTGCCGATGCGTCCGTATCCGAACCCTCTGCGGAATCCAAAACATATTCTTCTGAAACGCTTGCACAGGCAAGTCCTCCGATTCAGCGCGAATCTGCTTCGGCGCCTGCTGCTTCGTCGGGTTCTCAGTTTCAGATTCAGCCGATTCCGGAGCCTCCGCCTGTGAGTGTAAAGCCCTCATATCCGTCAGGAGGGGGTATATCTCCGCCGGTTGTTGCAACTCCGGTTGTCAAAGACGAATTGAAGCTCGATCTCAGCAAGCACGAGATCAAAGAAGACGCTCCGCCCCGATATACAGGAGAAAAAATTGCTCTGGACTTTTACGAGACCGATATTAAAAACGTATTCAGAATCTTGAGAGAAGTCAGCAATATGAACTTTGCCGTAGATAAGGATGTCAGCGGTAAGGTTACGCTGACGCTTGCTGAGCCGGTTCCATGGGATCAGGTACTCGATCTGGTACTCAAAATGAATAAACTCGGCAAAACCGTTGATGGAAATGTGATTCGGATTGCTACGGCAAAAACCCTTGACGAGGAAGAAAAAGTCCGCAGAGATCAGAAAAAAGCCGCTATGGAAGCCAATGTCGTGAAAAAACAATTGGAGCCGTTTATCACAGAATATATTTCCGTGAATTATTCGGACGCGGAAAAAGAAGTTCTGCCGCTTGTCAAAGAGATTCTGACCAAAGATCGCGGAGACAGTAAGGAAAAAGCGACTGCCAGCGTGGATAAGCGTACCAATATGGTCATTATCACAGATACTGCCGATGTGGTCAGAAAAGCAAAAGAAATGGTGGACAAGCTGGACCGGGTTACTCCGCAGGTGATGATCGAAGCCAGAATCGTGGAAGCCACTACTTCTTTTTCAAAAGACATCGGAACAAAGTGGGGATCGAATATCGGTATCCAGAATTCGGATAGCAATGCCGGTGTAGGACCGGAAAGAGGCTACAATATGTTCGGCGGAACTTACGGATACAATATGGCTGTCGATCTTCCCGCAGCAAACAGCGGCGGAACGTTGGGCTTCAATTTTATGAGACTTGCCGGAACTCCGTTTTCATTGGACGTCGCATTACAGGCAATGGAATCCAACGGGGAAGGAAAAATTATCTCATCCCCCAAAGTATTGACATTGGATAACAAAAAAGCAAATATCAAGCAGGGGTATAAGTATCCGTATTATACCAGAGATGCGTCAGGACTGTCGAATCTCTCGTTCGAAGAAGTTGTTTTATCTCTGGATGTAACCCCGCATGTAACCCCGGACAATCGAATTTCGATTTTGATGAAGATTGACAAGAAAGATACAGGGGCGCAGATTAACAGCGTGCCGACTTTTAATATCAAGCAGGCTGAAACCGAACTTCTGATCAACGATGGTGAAACCGTTGTAATCGGCGGTATTACAAAGCAGACTGAGGATAACGCTGAGTCCAGAATTCCGGGTTTGGGAAAAATTCCGCTTCTGGGATGGCTGTTCAAAAATAAAACCAAAAGTGATCGGAAGGAAGAACTGCTGATATTTATCACCCCCAGAATTGTTCAACTGGAACAACGGACTGTGCAGAACTGAGGAAAGTGTTACGTGTTAAGTGTAAAAGAACACGTAACACTTAATACAACACAAAGGAGATTCTTTCATGAAGATAATTCGTATCATTGCCTTTCTGATGATGTGCATAATAATGGTTGCCTGCGGTTCGAGCGGTGGAAAAGATGATGCTACACCGGTTCCGACCCCCACCCCTTCTACGCCGAGTTATAATTTTACCGGTATTGTTTACGGAGAAACCGGTGCGCCTCTGCCGGGTGTAACCATTTATGTGTTCAGCCCTTCATATACGACTGTTACAGACAGCAAAGGAACTTATTCTTTAAATGTCTCTAAAACAGAGCATACGATGATGTCATCGAGAAACGGGAGTCTCGATGTATTCCGGCTCTTCAATCTTACATCGGGAGGCAGTATCACACAGCCGATCATGCTGTATAACTCTTCGGTATCTCCGGTTAATGTTGTCACAAACAAGTCATCGACACTTACTTCGAATAAAATTGGCGCATATTCGGCAAAGCTGGATATTCCGTCCGGGACGTTCACGGTTGCGGGACAGAAAGTTTCTTCTGTGGATATTTCTTTCGAATATCTCGATAACAACAAACCGTTTCCGGTGCCTTTGCCATCCCCTGACACGCTGAATTCCAGCGATGTCATCATCGGAGGAAAGCAGGCGCCCAGCGTGATGGTTGCGATCAAACCTGCGTTGCTTTCATTCGATAGTCAGGCAGAATTGACTCTGCCCAATCCGCACAACCTCAAAGCCAAACGGATACTGAGATTCGATCCTGAAACGCATCGCTGGGTCAGAACAGGTTATGATACGGATACCTCGCCGATTCTCATCAGCAAAGGCGGTGTGTACGGTATCTTTTTTGAAGAACGCAAAACCGGAACCGTCAAAGGCACTGCGCCGGCAGGCAGTGTTGTGTTTGCCGGAGATGAAATTATTAAAGTGCCTTCGGACGGAAATTTTTCTGCTGTGGTTACCGTACCGCCGGATGGAACGGTCAATCTGCTGAATCTGATCATTGATTCTACGGATTCTTCAAAGAATGAAGTTCTTTCAACGTCAGCAACATTCACCTCGGTTCCGGATCAGGTACAACAGGTATCATTTGTTCAGGCAGTTGATGTTACTGTAAAAACGGTAACTGTAGAAACCGGGAGCGACAGTGTTGTTGCAGACGGAAGTTCTACAGTGGCAGTTACGGCGACTGTAACGGATACCAACGATCAGACTGTGGAGGGGGTGTCGGTAAACTTCAGTACCTCGGCAGGCACTATTTCTCCCAGTATCGTCAGCACCAAAGGCGGAATAGCCGCAACAACGCTGACAAGTGCGTTGGATGTTACAGGTACGGTAACCATCACCGCATCTGCAAAGGGGGTATATGGTAAAAAAATAATTACCTTCCTTCCGCGCCCCAAAAAATTAGAACTTTCTCTGAGCAAAGCCGACGGAACATCCGGATTTTCTGTTAAATCCGATAACTCAGATTATCTGAACGTAACTGCTACGGTTCTGAATTCCAATAACGCACCTTATGCGGATTTGGGCATAAAATTCAAAATCGAAGAGGATCCGACCTTTCATCAGACTGGTCAGATCATTGCGCTTGACAGTACGGGGACGCCCTATGATCCGGCAAGCATCAAGACAGATAAATACGGAAAAGCAGTCATACGATTTTCTTCGGGGGTGTCTGAAAAAGCGAATCGCACGGTGAATATTACTGCAACGACCGGAGGGCTTTACGCCAGTATTCCGATACAGGTTATCGGAACAAGCATTACACTCACAAACGACAAAAGCAACCTGAGCAGTGATAAACCTGATGACAAGGCAACCCTGCTTATAGCTGTCAAAGACGCGGGGAACAATGCGATTTACAATGCCGATGTAACCGCTTCCGTAAGTTCAGGTGCTTCGGGAGATACCACATCTCGGACAGGATGGGTGTCGCTCAGTGCCGGAGGACAAAGCGATGTCGATGGTGTTCTGAGAGCCAAGACAGATATCAAAGGAGAAGTCAAGATTGCGGTTACAGGCAAGACCATCGGCAAGACAACCGTAAAGGTCGAATCTTTGGGAGACAGCAAAATACAGATATATTCGGTTACATCCGAATCTGAAACGTTTGCGATTACGGATCCTGCGGATGATCCTGTAAGTGTTAAAACGAATATCCTACTTCCCATAACGGTCAGGGCTTCGAAAGGAAAAACCGTAGTATTTTCAACTACATTCGGATATTGGGATACTCAATTGACAAAACAGGTCTCGGAGGTTTCCGTAGATTCCGATGGCTATGCAAGAGCCTCGTTGAGATCGCCCAATGCAGGTCTTGCCAATGTTCAAATCTATTATAAAGATGAGCCTGCAATATCGGATACCATGCAGGTTGCCTTTTATGTGCCATCGGAGGAAGCCACCCAGATTTCTTTGCAGGCAAGCAACTCTGTCATTGCGCCCCGAACCAGCACGGTTCAAAACTCGATCACCCTGACAGCAACCGTGAAAAATGCTCAGAATCAGGTAGTCAGAAATGTACCTGTAGCATTCTCGCTTGACGGTACGACCACTACTGGTGGCGGCGAATATATTTCTCCGGCAGTGGTATATACCAATGATCTCGGTATTGCCGTAACACAATTTTATTCGGGCTATCTGAGTTCGAAATCCAGCGGTGTTAGCATTCGGGCAGCAGCGCTGACAGGAACTGCGACTCCTGCAAGCGTGAGTGTGATTATCGGAGGCACTCCGACCTCGATTATTATCGGACAATCGAGTCTGGTAACTCAGACCGATACGACTTATACCCTGCCCATGTCTGTACAGGTGGTAGATTCAAAAGGCAATCCGGTTCCGAATACCAAAGTTACTCTCGGAATATGGCCAACTCGCTACAGAACCGGGTATTGGACCACAGCACCTTGCGAACCTGTCATCTTGAACCAGTTCAATAATGAGGACGCTGATCGGGATACTATTTTGGATACCGGTGAAGACGGAAACACAGATGGCAAACTGACTCCGCCGTCTTCTGCTGCCGGTGAAGTGCCGCCATTTGTGGAGACCGGTACAACAGGATCGGTTAGCTCCGGCACAGTGAATTTCAATCTGGTTTATCTCAAATCTTCGGCTGTGTGGATTGAAGCTGAAGTTACAGCTACCGCGGTGGTGTTGGGAACAGAAACCAAATCTGTATATACGTTCTGGCTGCCATATCTTACTTCAGAAGCGTGTTTTCTTCCGGATTCTCCGTATAACCCGCAAACTCTGCCCAGTGGCAGCATTACCATGAACGCGACACCGAATGAATTATTATGCAACGGAACCAGCAAAAGCACCATCAGTGCGCGGTTGACAAGTTATACCGGTTCACCGGTCTCGGATGTGTTGGTAACCTTTAAACTCAGCGGCAGCGGCGGATTTCCGTATGCAAGCACGATTACCGGCACTACCAATTCCAACGGTGTGGCAACCGCCGAATATCAGGCTCCGTCAAAAGTGAGCGGAACCGCGACAATCACGGCAACTGCCACAGATCCGAATTCAAGCCAGAAAGTCGAAGGAAACGTTACTATCAGGCTGGGAATCGGTTCGATTCAGCTTCAGGCGTTCCCTGCCGAGATTTCTGCAAACGGAACAGCAACCAGTACAATAACTGCTACTATTCTGAATACACAAGGGAATCTATTCACAGATGCAGAACCTGTACTATTTTCTATCGAATCCGGAACCGGCAGCCTTTCCAGCAGAACGATAAACACCGGCACCGGCAGGGCTACAGTAACCTATACTGCTGGCAGAACCGCCGGTACGGTTACTATCAAGGCTGAATTGGTGAACACCGGCGCAACAGCTACGACGACCATTACTCTGACCGGCTCGAATGTGGGATTCATCGAGTTGTTGCCGACTCCGAGTAGTATCAAAGCAGATGGCGCTACATCTTCCCAAATCAAAGCGACTATCACGGACATCAGTGGTAACCCGGTTACTGCAGGCACCCCTGTTACGTTCACGACTACTGCCGGAAAATTTCAAAATGGCAGCACCACATATACTCTGACAACCCCGGATAATACGGGTGTAGCGATTGTCTCTCTGATTTCGGGATACAGCGCTGAAACCGCAACCGTTACCTGTACGGCAGGAGGCGTCAGTCAGAGTACTACGGTTACATTCACAGGCAGCGGCACGGATCCGAATGCAAAACCCGCTTATATTCAGCCTGCGCCGATACGAAACGACAGCGGTGATATCGCTTGCTACAACTCATTGGGACAAATCGGCACCTGTGATAGTACGACCTATACCATTGCAAATTATCCGTATCCCAAAACCATCAATGTCAGAGGAACTCCGGGCAATGTTACCTCGAAGGTTGCATTTACGGTTTATGATACCAAAGGTAAACCTATTTCAATCACGGGAGGCGAAAAGATTCGGATTGATTTTCAGATCATCAGCGGACCCGGCGGCGGAGAGATTCTGCTGACGCCCTTTGATTATGCAAACAGCAATGGCGAAGTCAGCACGCTTGTCAGAAGCGGACTCAAATCCGGTCCCGTGATTGTCAGAGCCGTATATTATAAGGATAAAAGCGTCAGTACCACCAGCGGACAGATCGGTATCGGAGGTGGCTATCCCACAGGAGAAGGATTCTCTTTGTCTGCACAATATCTGAATATAAGTGGTTTGATTTATGGGGGATATTCGGGATTGGAAGACCTGATTACGGCAAGATTGGCGGACGAATATGGCAATAATGTATCGGATGGGACAATCGTATCGTTCAAAACCTATAATACCGGCGGTTATATGAATCCTCCGGCTGTTTCGACATCTTCAGTATCACCGGGCGCAGTGGGGTCGAAACTAATATCTACAGCCGCTCCTGTTCCCGAAGCCGGCTTTGTATCTGTTACCGCAGAAGCAAACGGTGCGCTGAGTACGCGGATCACGTCTCTGGCAGTGGTTCATGAAGTCGGTGGCAACAATATTCTGTATGCCGGAACAAACGGCGGAGGTATGTACAAGTCAACGAATTCGGGGCAGACATGGACAAACATCAGCCGATCTTCCACAATTGCCGGACAAAACAGAATCAATCCGTATATCAACGATGTCGTGGTTGATCCGTATAACAGAAATATTGTTTATGCGGCAACCGGAGTTCACGGCAGCGGGAATATCTATCGGAGTGTTGACGGAGGGCAGACGTGGAACAGTAATGAGCCGAGACAGTTTTACGGAGTTTTTTCTATAAACTCTGCGGTGCTGGCACTTGCAGTTGATGACAATAATCCGAATACCAATGATACAACTGCTCCGAGATTGTGGGCTGGAACAGATGGGAACGGAATTTACACGCTTGATTGGCAGGTTGATCCTATCGGTCCGGGAGGTGCCGGACGATTCATACAGAAATATTGGTGGAAAGCATCGGGAAATGCTTTGACCAATTATGTGAATGTTATTGTAAAAGTAAGAGGAACTTACGGAGATAGTTCCATAATGTATGCGGTAACAGCTATCGGTGTTTATATAATTACAAACGGAGGAAGTACATAGGATAATAAGAATTCTCCTCCTTTTGTCGGCTACTATATCACCAAGCTGGCAGTGCATCCGCGCGATGGCAATATTGTCTATGCAGGCACGAAAGATGGCAGTGTATGGGTCAGCGTCAATGGAGGAAACAGTTGGAGTCAATATATTCAGGGTTTCGGAAAGGGTGTATTTGCCACCTATCCTCAAGCCAAAGTGCCGAATGAAAGCGAACCGAGTCTGACATATAATCAGGGCAACGGAAATGTCAGTATTGTAAATGTTCTTAAAAATGCAAAAAATGAAACATGGGAACTTAAATATTCCGGCACAACTTTCAAGGCAACTGGCAGTGTTTCGGGGGTTCAGAGTCAGCAATGTACGGTCGGTCAGAAATGCACGATTCCGAATATGTTGGAAATCACCATCAGCAAAGGAACCGTGGATTTCAAAGACGGAGATACCTTTACGTTTGAAACAGTGGTTGATGACGGAAGGCATATCAAAGACCTGCTGGTGGATGCCAAAAACAATCGCCTGTATGCGCTGACATATTTCAAATCCGATGTGGCTTCCCATGCAACCGGCAGTGTATATGTTCATGACCTGAGATCGGACGGAGGGATGGCTTATGCGGATTGGCAGGAAGTCAGTACCGGTTTGAAGACTTACGCCTCGACCAGTGCTTCGACGGATCTGACCGATACGAGCCTGCTTGCCAATCATGCACTGGCATCGGATGATCCGAGCAATGAAAATCCGACCATGCTGTATCTCGGCGGCGAAGGCATCAATTTCTACCGCGCAAGCTTAAGCAACGGACAGGTTACGGCATGGCAGCAAAGCAATACCGGTCTGAGCAACCTGATTATGGCGCGTATGCCGATTCTTTTCTCAGGAATAACCAGTCTGTGTGAAAGCAATGGCTATATAACGGCTATGGATATCAATGGAAATCCGCCGGTTGTCGGATCGAAAATCGTTGTTACTCCGCCATCGGGTTCCACTCAGCCAGCGGCAACCTATACTTACACAGATAGCCTGTATAATCAGGTGTATGGTCCTGTTCTTACAGGCTCAACGATAGTATATACTCCGGCTTGCGGCACTACCAGCACCGCAGCACCGGGGTGTTCGGGAGGTTCGATCACTTGTATTGCGGGATCAAGTTGTGGAGAATGCTCTTCACAGCAGTAATTAATTTCATCTAATAAACAACTGGGGGCATGGTTACGATCATGCCCTTTTTGCATGTTAAAAAAACGGAATCATGGTAAGAATCAGGGAAACCTGAAGACTTTCCACTTTATAATTTTTCTGATACGAGGCTTTTTATGAAAAACATCATTATTGTTTTGTGCGGTATTCTTCTGACAACGTCTGCTGCGCTTGCCGAACCGGTCAAAGACAATGCGTTTGCATCATACCTGCTGGCAAATACCCGAATAGCCGGGCCATTGGATTTCTGCGGCGAGAAAGTACCAATAGATGATCCTGAAATTCGGGAAAATCTTGAAAAGGAAATGCTGTTGTTTCTCGGAGATCCCGCGCAGGTGATTTTGTGGCTCAAGCGGGCAAGCCGGTATATGCCCTATATCGAAAGAATGCTTCAACAAAACAACATGCCCGATGATCTGAAATATGTGGCGGTGATCGAAAGCTCACTTCTGCCCCATGCCGGGTCTGTGAAACATGCCATCGGCTTTTGGCAGTTTATTCAGGAAACCGGACAGCGATACGGCATGAGCATTTCTTCGGAAATTGATGAGCGCAGAAGTATTTTCACATCTACCATTGCGGCAATTCGGTATTTCAAAAAGCTTTACGATGATTTCGGTTCGTGGACTCTTGCTGCTGCAGGCTACAATATGGGAGAGGCGGGGCTGAAAAACAATATCGCGTTTCAGGAGACCAGTGATTATTACCGTTTGTATCTTCCTCTTGAAACCCAGAGATATATTTTTAGGATTGTGGCTGCCAAGCTAATTTTGTCGGATCCGAAAAAATACGGCTTTCAGTTGGGAAAAGATGATCTTTATGCGCCTGCGGATTTCGATCGGGTACAGATCGAATGTCCCGAAAATATGCCGGTAATGATTATTGCCAAAGCTGCCAATACTTATTTCAAAACCATCAAAGACTTGAATCCTGAGATTCGTGGAAAAACCATGCCCGGAGGATCGCATTCGATTCTGATTCCCAAAGGATCGGGAGAAGGCTTTGCTTCCCGATATGCTGCTTTACTTGCTCAATTCACACCTGCTCCTTCTCAGCAGGAAATCCGTCCTGCACAGTTGGCACAGCCTGAAACAGATGATCAGCCGATCAAGGTCAGAAAAAAAGCCCGAAAAAGTAAAAAAGGCAGTGATGATAGCGGATATTCTTCGAAAAAATCCAAGAAATCATCCAAAACACTGAAAGCATCGAAGCCATCCAAACCGTCCAAGGCATCGAAATCTTCCAAAGCATCAAAAGACGCGGAGAAAAAGAAATCCAAGAAGAAGAAAGCGGGAACCAGATAAAAGAGTTTCAAGTCCCGAAATCAATTTCAGGGCTGAGAGCTTAAGCTTGCTTTAAGCAGGCTAGTGTTCATAGCCGGGCGATTATCTGTCGCTCGGTTATTTTTCAGATCCGATATAAGATTATTGCCCCGGTTTTATATCGGCAGATTCATGTCAGTACTCATGGCTAAACTTATG
>CAZMDM010000375.1:0-7747 GCA_964564775.1 uncultured Desulfonema sp.
GGTGGTTGCAGCCGAAGTCCGCAGGCTTGCAGAACACAGTCAGAAAGCAGCAAAAGAAATCAATGCGCTGTCTTTATCGAATGTCAAAGCAGCCGAACATGCAGGCAGTCTGCTGGAACAGATTGTGCCGGGCATTGAAAAAACCGCGGAACTGATTGAAGAAATCAGTGCATCCGGGTCTGAACAGGCTGGCGGCATTGTGCAGGTGAACAAAGCCATTCAGCAATTGGAGCAGGTGATTCAGCAGAATGCGGCATCTGCCGAAGAAATGTCTTCCACAAGTCAGGCATTTGCGACACAATCCGAAGAACTGCTGAAAGTGGCATCATTCTTCGATGTATCGGAGCATCAGGCAGAGTGTCCGATGCCGTTGAAACCCAAAACAAAGTACTTTCAAACTGATACCGAGTTCAAAAAATACTAAGCGAGGTGAGCCGATGAAGCGGAGAGTGGTTTATCTGATCGGAATGATGATTTTTTTCTTATGTTGCACAGAGGCAGTTGCTCAAACGTCGATCAAAATTTCCGGTATGGCGCAGATTCCCAACTACAATATTGCCAAGGCGCGTGAAGATGCGATTGCAAATGCGCTGATGTCTGCTGTGAGTGTCAAAGCACTGGAACTTATATCCGCGCAGGATGCGGCAAAAAATTTTCAGAAAATCAACGAAATGATTTCATCGCGAAGCAAAGATTTTGTCGAAACCTACAAAGTGCTGACAGAAGCCTGTGTGGGAAAAAACTGTCAGGTACTGATAGAAGCTGGTATTGCTTCGGAAAAACTGAAACAGGCAATGTCTGCTTTCGGAAAAATCGAAGATAAGCCACTGACAGCTTCCTCAGAGCCGAAACCACCGGAAAATAAGCCCGATATCAGTCCGCTGCCTCCGAAGCAGGACGATGAGATCAGATTTGAGCCTCTGCCGGAAATCAAGCCGGATCCGAAACCTCAGCCGGCTGTGGATATGAAAACACCGAAATCTTTTTCCAAAGTGCTGATGATGGTTGCGGAACAGAATATTGACAGTCCGTATCCACAATATTGGTGGAAAAGCCGGATTGATGCGTCTCCGACATTTTCGGAAAAAATCATGAACGCCAAACTCACGGAAAAAGGATTTTCGCTGGTCGAGCATCCCAACGGCATTGCTGATCCTGCATTGAGAGTTTCCGTGATGTATCAGGCAGATATTGACAACGGAGATGCACTGAAAGTGGGGCGGGTTCTGAAAGCGGATTTGGTGATTGCCGGAAAAACCATCGTATATGCCGCACCGGGAACCTCTTCGGATCGTCAGCAATCCTTCAGCGCAACCGTAACCGCACGCGTCATCCGCACCGATACCGGCGAGCAGATTGCCTCGACCATGCAGACAGCGCTGGTTCCCAACAAAGATGAGGTTGCCGGCACCAAAGAAGCTCTTGAGAAAGCTTCGAATCTGGCAATGGAAGACCTTGTGTCGCAGATTTCAGCCGCATCGCAGAGCAAAGCAGCGACACCTTCCGATACATCTCCGCCTGCTGCTAGTTCCGTAATGACGGAATGGATAGATATTTCGCTGATCGGCAGTGCGAATATCGGCAATTTTATCCGATTCCGAAGAGGTGTCGGAGAACTTCAGGGGGTCAGAGAACTCAAAGTGATCGAAAGCAAAGGCAATGAAGCAAAACTGAGCGTCAGTTACGAAGGCAGTTTTCAGCAATTTACCGATCTGCTGAAAAAGACGGATTTCCAACTGTTCAATATCAGTATTCGGGAAACTACTCAGAACAAAATCAGACTGGAACTCATACCCAAACCTTAGTACAGTTCAAAGTGAAAAGCGTAAAGTTGATAAATGCCTGAAACTTCAAAATTATTTATCCAAAATCATGTCTATCCGTGAAGAATTCGAATGCCGTGAACGCAAATTCATGTCTCCTTACGGATGCCTGAGTTCCGCATCGAGAGGGCGTGAGACCGAAGAAGCCCCCTGTCCCATCCGCACCGCGTTTCAGATGGACAGAGAGCGGATTGTGTATTCCAATGCGTTTCGGCGCATGAAAAACAAAACTCAGGTGTTCTTATCGCCTCTGGGAGATGAATATCGTACCCGTCTGACCCATACGCTGGAGGTGGCACAGATTGCCCGAAGTATTGCCCGTGCCATGCATCTGAATGAAGACTTAACCGAGGCAATTGCGTTGGGACATGATCTGGGACACACCCCTTTCGGACACAGCGGGGAAACAGCGTTGCGGGAAGTGTTTTCCGAATCGTTTTCGCATAATGAGCAGAGTCTCAGAGTCGTGGATGTGTTGGAATGCCTGAATCTGACTTTTGAGGTCAGAGACGGTATTCTGAAGCATTCCAAAGGCTATGGCAAAATTATACCGGATAATCCCGAAGAGCTTGCCTGTACCGTAGAAGGCAGGATTGTCCGAATTTCCGATATCATGGCATATTTAAACCATGATCTGGATGACGCAATCCGAAGCCGGGTGATCCGTGTGGATCAGGTTCCCCCATCTTGTCTGAAAATTTTGGGAAACACGCATTCGGAGCGCGCCAAGACCATGATCAGCGATGTGGTATTTTCCAGCAAGCCGCATAACGGAGAATTTCGCTTAAGTATCAGCGACGAGGTTTATGATGCCATGACCGAATTGCGGAAATTTCTGTATGAGAATGTGTATCGCTCACCCAAAGTGCATAACGAATTTATCAAGGCAAAAAGCATCTTAAGCGAACTGTACCGATATTTTGTGCAGGATCATGCCATGCTGGAAAAAGGACTGAAAGATATGGGGATCGATATATATCTCGGTTCAGAAACTTCGTATCAGAGAAAAACCTGTGATTTTATTGCAAGCATGACGGATCGTTACGCGCTGAATCTTTACACAAAAATCTTTTTTCCATCTCCGCTGGTATGAATTTTTTTGAGAGTACCGTTGATGTAATGATATATTTAGTTCTTTAAATACCACATTCGTTATGATATTAGCTATCCGGAAGAAAATGCTTATCCCGACCGATTCATGGCAATAAATTGCTGTGCTATTACAGGATGTCCCTAGGGATATAAAAAATTCCGCAGGGATGACACATAATATCCCGGAAATAATACAGGATTTGTTTTCAGATTTCATATAGCATAGCCCGGTCGGAATTTCAATCGGATCGGATACGGAAGTTCGGAGAATTTCATGCTGAACTTATCGAACATTAACTTCATAAAACATATTGTTTTTTTATCCTAAATAAAGGAGAATCTTATGCCCGGATTTGAAATTTTCGGAGAAGAAGAACGCAGAGAAGTACAGGATGTCTTGGATACCGGCGTTTTATTCCGATACGGATTTGATGCAGCTCGCAAAGGGCATTGGAAAGCAAAAAAGTTTGAGACCGAACTTTGCAGACGACTGAATGTCGGATATTGCCATCTGTGTTCCAGCGGCACTGCGGCGCTGAGTATTGCTTTGGCAGCCTGCGGCGTGGGCGCGGGGGATGAAGTGATTGTGCCGCCGTTCACATTTATTGCTACCATAGAGGCTGTGCTGAATGCCGGTGCTGTGCCGGTATTTGCCGATATTGACGAAACCCTGTGTCTGAATCCCGAAGCGGTCAAGGCAAAAATCACAGACCGCACCAAAGCTGTGATTCCGGTTCACATGTGCGGCGCGATGGCGCAGATTGATGAGATACAGACGATTTGCAACAGCAGAAATCTGATTCTGATCGAAGACGCGTGTCAGGCATTGGGCGCGACTTTCAAGGGAAAATCGCTCGGAACTTTCGGAAACATGGGCTGTTTTTCGTTTGATCCGGTAAAAACCGTTACCTGCGGCGAAGGCGGCGGCGTGATTACAAATGAAGAATCGCTGTATCTGAAAGCCGATGCGTACGCGGATCATGGGCATGATCATCAAGGCAATGATCGCGGTCTTGAGGGACATCCGATTCTGGGGATGAATTACCGCATCAGCGAACTCAATGCAGCAGTGGGAGTGGCCCAGTTGAGAAAACTGGACTTTATTTTGGAAAAACAGCGACAGCATAAACATATTCTCAAAACGGCAATGTCGGCATATCCGAATGTGTCTTTCCGAAAACTTCCTGATCCTGACGGAGATTCAGCCACATTTTTGTCCTTTTTTATGCCGGATGAGGCTTCTACGCGGGAAACTGCCAAACGATTGGCAAAAGCAGGAGTTGACGGATGTTTTTATTGGTATGACAATAACTGGCATTATCTTCGTCAGTGGCATCATCTGAAAAACATGAGCGTTGCAGCAAAACTGCCGCTTCAACTGCTGAAGGATTGCCCGGATTACGGAAAAATCAGAATGCCCGAATCAGATGCGGTGATGTCCCGGACAATTTCCATGCAGATAAAGCTTTCATGGACAGAAAAAGACATTGCCGAAAGAGTCGGAAAAATTACGGCAGTTCTTTCCTCTCCGTTGTAAGCCGTATCTGATCGTAATTTTTGAGAAACAGCTTTTACACCTTGACAAACGCCTTATGTTTAATATTTTATGTCGGAAAAATTCAGCATCATTCCCAAGGGGGTATCTTTTTAAATGAAAGTTTTGATCAGTGACAATCTGGGTCAGGCAGGCATTGATTTGTTCAAACAGGCAGAGGGCATCGAAGTGGATGTCAAAACAGGTCTGCCTCCCGAAGAACTGAAACGCATTATCGGAGACTATCACGCTCTGGTCATCCGCAGCGCGACCAAAGTAACCGAAGATATATTGTCCGCAGGCAAAAATCTCAAAGTCGTGGGACGCGCAGGTATCGGTCTGGATAATGTGGACATACCGGCAGCCACCAAACGCGGTATCGTAGTGATGAATACGCCCACAGGCAATGTGGTAACTACCGCAGAACATGCGATTTCGATGATGCTGTCTCTCAGCCGCAATATTCCCCAGGGAACTGCTAGCCTGAAAGCTGGAAAATGGGAAAAAAAGAAGCTTCAGGGACGGGAAATCTTCAACAAAATTCTGGGGCTGATCGGTTTCGGAAAAATCGGCTCGATTGTGGCAGACCGTGCCAAAGGTTTGAAAATGCAGGTGATTGTGCATGATCCCTTTGTAACGCCGGAACGTATCCGCAAAGCTGGTTTCGAGCCTGTAACCCTCAAAGAGCTTTATCAGCGAGCGGATTATATTACGGTTCATGTCCCCAAACTCAAAGATACTATCGGTTTTCTCAACAAAGCCGCGTTCGACCAGATGAAAGACGGCGTGATGATTATCAACTGCGCCAGAGGCGGTATTGTCAACGAGGCGGATTTGTGCGAGGCACTGAAATCCGGTAAAGTGGCAGGCGCGGCGTTGGATGTATTTGAAAAAGAACCTCCGGGAGATTCTCCGCTGTTCAAATTCGACAATGTGATCGGCACTCCGCATCTGGGCGCATCCACCGAAGAAGCTCAGACCAATGTGGCAGTGGATGTGGCAAAACAGATTATTGATTACCTGCAAACCGGCACGATTGTCAATGCGGTGAATGTGCCGTCCGTAACCGGTGAATTGCTCAAAAAAGTCGGTCCCTATCTCACACTTGCGGATCGCATGGGCTGTCTGCTGGCACAACTGACTTGTGGACCGTTGAAAGAAGTGAATATCGAATATCGCGGCAATTTTCAGGATATGGATATGTCTCCGGTATCCACTGCGGTTCTCAAAGGCTTGCTGACGCCGATGATCAGTGAAGGCGTGAATTTTGTCAATGCGGGGGTTATTGCCAAAGAACGCGGTATCGTGGTGTCGGAAAGCACCAGCAATGATGCGGAAGAATATATCAATATGATTATGGTGAAAACCGTCAGCACCGAGATGTCCACTTCTGTCGGTGGTACGATTTTCGGTAAAAGCGATCCTAGAGTGGTCAGAATCAACAATTTCCGCCTAGAAATGATTCCCGAAGGACATTCCGCACTGATTTACAATTTGGATAAGCCGGGAGCAATCGGCAGCATCGGCACGACATTGGGAAAACATAATATCAATATCGGACGGATGCAGGTGGGACAGGAAAAAGAAGGGGAGCGCAATATCATCTTCCTGTGTACCGATACGCCGATTCCGCCCAATGTGGTGGAAGAACTGCGAAATCTACCGATGGTCAGAACTGTGGTTCCGCTTGAACTTTAAATTTCAGGAGACATGTCATGACAGCAGAAAAGTCCGATGCACAGGTAAAAGAGGAATTTTCCGCAGCAGATAAGCATGATAACGGTCCCAAACTTCCCAAGATTGACTTTGCCACGTTTATTTTTTCGCTCAATTCGTCGGCATTGGTGCATCTGGGATTTCTGGATGATCCGGCAAGCGGAAAAAAATCCAAAAATCTTCCTGTTGCCAAACAGACGATTGATATTCTGGGAATGCTGGAAGAAAAAACTCGCGGCAATCTCAGTAAGGAAGAAGAGGACATGCTTCGGCATATTCTCTACGATCTGAGACTGCTGTATGTGAGAGAAAAAGCTTAAGCAAAGAGAGGTATTCGTTTATGAGATTGAAATATGTCCTGACGGTGATTGGGTTTGTGCTGTGTATTGCAGGAATATCCTGCATATCCGTATCCCAAGCCAAGACGCCGGAAATACAGATGATTCCGCAGAGTTTCAGCCAATTGGCAGATCATGCAAGTCCTGCGGTGGTCAATATCCGAACCGAAAAAAATATGAAGAATCCGGGGCGTCCGTTCAGACAGTTCGGCGGGCAGTCTCCGTTCGGCAAAGATGATCCGTTCAATGATTTTTTCGAGAAATTTTTCGGAGATCAGGGTGGCGGACGGGAATTCAAGCAGAGAAGTCTGGGATCGGGCTTTATCATTGACAAAGAAGGCTATGTGGTTACCAATAACCATGTGGTGGAAGAAGCCGATAAAATCAAGGTCAAGCTCAATAACGGCGATGAATACGATGCGGAAATCGTAGGTCGTGATCCGAATACGGATTTGGCATTGATTCATCTGAAATCCGCGAAAAATCTTCCGATGATCAAGCTCGGCAATTCGGATGATCTGAAAGTCGGCGAATGGGTGGTGGCTATCGGCAGCCCCTTCGGATTGGAGCATACGGTTACTGCCGGAATCGTCAGTGCCAAAGGACGGGTGATCGGCTCAGGTCCCTATGATGATTTTATTCAGACCGACGCGTCCATCAATCCGGGCAACAGCGGCGGACCTTTGCTGAACTTGAACGGCGAAGTCATCGGTATCAACACTGCGATCATTGCCAGCGGTCAGGGCATCGGATTTGCCGTTCCGATCAATATGGCAAAAGGTATTCTCAATCAGTTGAAACAAAGTGGCGAAGTTACACGCGGCTGGCTTGGTGTGGCGATTCAGGATGTGAACGGAGAAATTGCCGAATACTACGGAGTCAGCAAAGATCAGAAAGGGGTTCTGATTAGCGAAGTATTTCCGGGCGATCCTGCGGACAAAGCCGGTATCAAAGCCAAAGATATTATCACCGAAGTCAACGGGAAAAAAGTAGAAACTGCCCGTGAACTGACTCGGCTGGTTGCGGAAATCGGTGTCGGAGATACGGCAACGGTCAAGGCATTGCGTGATGGCAAAGAAATGACCTTCAAAGTCAAAATTGCCAAACGTGAGGATCAGAAAGTTTCTTCTCTCGGCGGCGGCAAATCTGAAAAAGAAGATGAACTCGGAATCCGGGTATCGGGTCTGACACCGGAAATAATGCGAAAATTCAACCTTAAGGAAAATGACGGTGTACTGGTAACC
>CAZMDM010000376.1:0-4977 GCA_964564775.1 uncultured Desulfonema sp.
TATCCCGCCCGAAAGGCAGCAAAGGTTTCACTCTCATTCCCCGCCGATGGGTGGTTGAGAGAACCTTCGCATGGCTGAATCAGCATCGGAGACTCAGCAAGGATTACGAATATCTGACGGATACAAGCGAAGTTATGATTCCTTCTATCATTCAGATAAAGACCATCTGATAGAACTCCACAAGCCGCATCCGGGAAATGAGTTGAAACTTTATCAGATCAGGAAAATTCAGAGGAAACTGGGAGAGGTCTTATGAGCAAACTGCTGACATATAAAGGTTTTTACGGAAGTACCGAATACTCGCATGAAGACGGTGTTTTCTGCGGGGAAATCGAATTTATCAGCGATCTGGTTACATTCGAAGCGGATACGGAAGATCAGCTTGAAAAGGAGTTCCGTGATGCCGTGGATCATTACCTTTCAACCTGTCAGAAACTCGGCAGAAAGCCCGAAACGCCGTTTCCCGGCAAGGTGATTGTGGAATTACCGCCTGATCTGCACATTGCCATTGCCAAGAACGCCTGTCAGGAGCATAAAAGCATAGATTCTTGGATTGCCGATGCCTGCCGGAAGATGATAAGCGATCAGGTTCACTCGGAACCAGCACGGAAAGCTGCATGAGATGAGAATATTTCATAATTCTGAAAAGTTTTCAAATACTCTCATCATCAGACTATGTAAAATTGCCTATCGGAGATGAAAATGGAAAGAATTATAAATATCCACGTTGAAAAACTGCCTGAAGGGTTCTGGCTTGCTACCAACAGGATAAAAAAACGTGAAACATGGCGTAAGAAGGTCAAGCCTGACTTCAGGGAAATCTTTGCAGTTTTTGAGCTTGTTCTTTTGTTGTTTTTATGTGTTATTTCAGATATATAAATCGGATATTTAAGACCTTGTTTCAGACACCCGTGTGATTGAGAATCTGTAAAAATTCTTGACTTTGAACGTACAAAGTGCAAAGTGTAGAATGTAAAATCGGATGTGGGGTAGTTTTTACACTTTTAACTTTGCATTTTGCACGATGCACTTACCAGGGTGGTGCTATGAATCCCGAATTACACTATCTGTATGAGCGTCTCAAACAAGCCGGTCTGACGCGGGAGCAAGAAGAGAAGATATTGGCAGAACTTCATGATGAAGGCAGCCATGAGATTGCCGAACCGCAGATGTCCGATAATGCGGAATTGTCGGACACGGGTATGTATCAGTATTATGATTTATCCGTTCTTCAGGGCTTTTCTTCGCCGTATTTTTCCTACACCACCTGCTTAAGTTCCATTGACGAGCTTCTGGAGAGGGACAAGCTCAGAGAAAAAGACGGCTTTCCCCGCAAAATTCGGGTGGGAAAACTCATCAAACCCGGCAAAGGCAGCGCGGGTAAAGTGGTCGTTGTTCCGACCACTGTGGAGGAAAAATTCATCCATGACGCGGTTCAGCAGAAAGAAGACGAAGCCGGAGGCTCCGGAGACGGCGAAGAAGGCGAAATCATCGGGGAACAGCCGGTGCGTGAGGAAGGTGCGACCGGCACGGGTCCCGGTCAGGGCGAAAGCGGTCCCCATGAAATGGAGTCCAGCGCGTATGATCTGGGAAGAATTTTAACCGAAAAATTCGAGCTTCCCAATCTCAAGGACAAAGGAAAAAAACGTTCTCTGACCCGCTACACCTATGATATGACCGACCGACACAAAGGATTCGGGCAGATTCTGGATAAAAAAGCCACGCTGAAACAGATCGTGGAAACCAATATCCATCTCGGCAATCTGCCGGATGTGGGCAATATTGACCCGACCAAATTTTTGATTTCGCCAAGTGATAAAATTTATCGGGTGCTTTCCCGTGAAAAAGATTACGAATCTCAGGCAATGGTGTTCTTTCTGCGGGATTATTCGGGGTCAATGTCCGGAAAACCTACGGAGTTGGTCGTGGCACAGCATGTGCTGATTTACAGTTGGCTCTTGTATCAGTATGCCAAACAGGTGGAATCCCGATTTATCCTTCACGATACCGAAGCCAAAGAGGTTCCTGATTTTTATACTTATTACAACTCGAAAGTTGAGGGAGGCACACAGGTATCTTCCGCGTTCAGGTTGGTCAATGAAGTCGAGGAAAAAGAAAATCTGATCCGGGATTACAATATTTATGTGTTTCACGGCACAGACGGCGATGACTGGGATACTGACGGCAAGGCAGCAATTCCCGAAATTCAGAAAATGCTCGCTTATGTCAATCGTCTCGGCATTTCGATTGCTCAGCATGGAACCGGCGGAGAAACCGAAGTGGAGCGGTATCTCAAACGATCCGCGTTGCTCAGGGAAAAAGCCAATCTGATTCGGCTGGATGTCATGGATCAGAACGCGGATGAACCCCGACTGATTGAGGGAATCAAAAGGCTGATTTCATAGGGATGCCATGAAAGATTTGCTGATAGTGATCGATGGTCCCGCGGGTTCCGGCAAGACAACGGTGAGCAAACTGCTGGCTGAACGGCTGGGATATTCTTATGTAGATACCGGAGCATTGTATCGGGCTATCGCACTGGCAGCCAAAACTGCCGGGATTGCTTCGGATGATGATAGGGCATTGGAAAAACTTTGCCAAAACATTCGTCTGGAAATGGCTCCGTCATCGCGAGGATTCTGCCTGAAACTCAATGACGCAGATGTCGGCGATCATATCCGTACTCCCGATATCAGCATGATAGCATCGGCGGTTTCCGCAAGACCGGTGGTTCGGCAATATCTGCTCGATCTTCAGCGCAGGATCGGAAAACAGAAGCGGTGTGTATTCGAAGGGCGGGACATGGGAACTGTGGTGTTTCCTGATGCGGATAAAAAGTTTTTTCTGGATGCCGCGCTGAAAACCCGGGCAATGCGCCGTTATGAACAATATAAATCCGACAATCATCAGACCCCGGAAGATGTCGAAAAAGATATGATGCGTCGGGATCACAATGACAGTACCCGCGATATAGCCCCGCTGAAACCCGCGGATGATGCGGTTTTTATAGATACTACGCTGATGTCCTCCGAACAGGTTGTCGAGAAAATGCTTTCGATGATCGTGTAAGTATATTTCCCGAATGTCTTTCCGCTTTTTTCTTTCTCAGCTATGATTATTTTGTTGCCGAATACCTTCCGCTTCCGGCAATTCTCATTGTAAAGCATTTTTTGCCGATGCTGACATTCCGAAAAGTATCTTTATGATTTTTATAACGATCTCATCATGCACCTGATCAGACAGTTTCGGAGGGCATTTTGCATCAGCGTCTGAAGTGGTCATGGTATGATTCAGTCTAATTCTTTATTCCATCATTTGCGGTCTAATTTTTTAGTTCGTTATTTACAATCTAATTTTTTATTCCGGCATCTGCAATCTAGTATGTTTTAGCTGTCATCTTATAAAACTCGTTTGATATCTGAATAAAGTTCACTCCAGCAACCCTGTCTGATTCTGAATTTTGTACCGTGATTATGCCCTGTACGTGCGTCAAAATCTACCAACACTGTACCGTTTTCAAGACACGAAAGAAATCTTTCAAATGAAAAACCTGACAGGATAATCATTTGATTATAAAGAAAATATTCTTTTTTATTTTCAATTTTTGAATCTGCAATCACATAAAAACAGTTTCTGATTTTATTTCCTATAGCATATCTCAGATCGTCAAATCCCCAGTACGGTTCAGGATTCAGAGAAGCAAGTCCTGCACGGCGTTCAACGCTTTTCAGCCATTCGGCTATTTCTGAATTGTCCCTGTCAACCATGTCTGAATCAAATACAAATCTCAGCTTTTTTTGCTCTCATTGCCCGGCTTTCTGACGCTTTCATGCCAGCCTGCATTAAAGATATTTCTTATCTCTTCTGTCAGTTGCTCTTTACTGAAGATTTTTACCATCCGGCGGTCTCCAAAAATCTAACAGATATTCAAATGTTACTCCCATAGTTATATAGTTGCTTGGCCATCCGAATATTCCTATTTTATTTACTATATTTGTTCTGTCCCAGATAATGATATTTCTTAATTCGTATCCCCTTTTTCTTAATTCCTCAATAAGTGATACATGAATTGTAATTCTCTGATTTTCCCACCACATATCGGGAACATTGATGACGCAGTGCGCTTTGGGTCTTAAAAGAGGCAAAAGAGACTGAAAAATATCACCCATAGCCTGTGTATATTCATCAAGTGCCATCGTTCCCAAATCTCTTGAGTCCTGAGAATACTGCTCAATTTTCCCAAGCTGTTCATTGTTTCTGTCTCTCCGTGACTTGTTTTTTCTCACTCTGTTCAGAAGGTTGGCGTAAGGCGGGGATGTCCAGATCAGGCTGACAGTTTCTTTATCAAGATATTTGCTGATATTCCGTGCGTCATCCTGAACAGCCATCTGCTGGGTGCTGCTGAAAAGGTTTGTCTGTTTCAGGCGTGTTTCACACAAATCAATATACTGAGCCTGAAGATCAAAGCCGACTGCATTTCTGTCCAAATCATTTGCAGCAACAAGCGTGCTTCCGCTTCCCGCAAACGGATCAAGCACAAGTTCTCCTTTATGGGTGAACAGTTCTATGACTTTTCTGCATAAAGCTATCGGAAATGTGGCGGGATGAACATTTTTATCCCGTATATCTCTTGCCTCATAAGAGAACTGCCATACGCCAATCTGACTTTTCAGCCATTCCTTTGCTGTCAGGCAGTTGATATGAGTCGGCTCACACAGGCATATCCTCTTGTGAGATATATCTATTCTATGACCGTAAGAGGGATTATCCTTTCGAATTGCAAATAATTTGTGATCACTTGTCAAATATCTTTCCTTTTTCATGAGGCTTTTATACAACAATGGTTCGGACACTTTTTTATAACCTACTGTTTATACATAAATTTCAATTCTTGCAGTTTAAGATAACGGGATCATGTATTTTCAATAGGTTATTTTGCATTGCAGTCTTATTTTTAAAAAACTGTCCGAAGTATTG
>CAZMDM010000377.1:0-1845 GCA_964564775.1 uncultured Desulfonema sp.
GTCTTCAGCCTGAGGATATTGCACGCCTGTCTGAAAAATATCAGATCAGACCGCCATTCGAAGAACCCTGGAAAAAAAATCTGACCGCAGGATCGGATGATCACAGCGGACTGACCATTGCCAAAAGTTATACGGAAATCAAAGACGCGACAAATCTTGCGACCGCGCTTCTGATGCTTCGGATGGGGAAAATCAATGCGGTCAGCAGTCCTTCTACGCCCAAGACCATGGCGCATAATCTTTACGGAATCGCATGGCAGTTCTACCGGAACAAGTTCAATCTCGGCAGTCATCTGAACAATGATATTCTGATGCGTTATCTGGATCGGGTTCTGCGCCCGGAATCGGAGCCGGAAACACAGGGATTGGTTTCGAAACTGATCGGTTACTGGAACGCAAATCGGCGTCCGAAAGCAGACAGCGAAACCGGCAGAGATTTGAAACAATTCATACTTCAGGAATCTCATTTGCTGATCCGGGAAAACCCGGAAATGATGGAAAATGCGGACGCGGGCGATGAAAAATGGTTCGGATTTGTCAAAGAAATCAGCGCACGGACAATGGCATCTTTCGGCAATCATCTGATGAATCATCTCGCGGGCGCGGATGTGTTCGATATTTTCCATACCATCGGCGCGGGCGGAGGACTTTACGCGCTGCTGTCTCCGTATTTTCTCGCGTATTCGCATTTTATGAGAAGCAGGCATTTCAATCAGAAAATTGCAAAGAGATTCGAAAGTTCGGGATGCCCGGAGCAGGCTGTCAATATCGCGCATTTTACCGATACGCTCTATGATGTGAACGGAGTTGCCATAACTCTACTTCAGCAGGTTCGCACAGCCTTGAAAAACAATCGCAGGCTGACCATGATGACCTGTACCGATGTTTGCAGAGAAGAAGAGGGCGTCCGAAATTTCAGCCCTATCGGCAGCTATGATATTCCCGAATACCCGGAGCTGAAGCTGTATTATCCGCCGTTTCTGGAAATGCTGGATTTCTGCTTTGAAAACAGATTCACCCATATTCATTCTGCAACTCCCGGAACTGTCGGACTGGCAGCACTCGGAATTGCGCGGATTCTGAAGCTTCCGTTCAGCGGGACTTATCATACTCAGATTCCCCAGTATGTCGGCTATCTGACTCAGGACAGCGATCTGGAGAGTCTGGCATGGAAATATGTGATCTGGTATTACGATCAGATGGATACGGTCTATGTGTCTTCTCAGAATTCCGCAGACGAGCTGATCGGAAAAGGCATTTCCGAACATAAGATTAGGCAGTTTCCCAGAGGAATTGATATTGATCTGTTCCATCCTTCTAAACGCAACGGCTATCTGAAAAGCAGGTATGGCATCGGAAACGATATGGTAAGCCTTCTGTATGTGGGGCGGATTTCCAAAGAAAAAAATCTGCATCTTCTGGCAGAAGCATATCGGAAATTGTGTAGCCACGCGGCAAATGTGCATCTGGTCGTGGTCGGCGAAGGACCTTATTTGGAGGAAATGAAAGCATCGCTGAGAGAAACCCCTAGCACATTTACGGGCTATCTTCAGGGCGAAGAACTGGCAGAGGTCTATGCCTCCGGCAGTATTTTCGTGTTTCCCAGCACCACCGATACCTTCGGAAATGTGGTTCTGGAAGCTCAGGCTTCGGGACTCCCGGTCATTGTTACGGATCAGGGCGGTCCTATGGAAAATGTGATTTCGGGAAAAACCGGGCTGATTGTCAGAGGCAATGACGGAGATGATCTTCTCAAAGGTATGATTCGGCTGGTTTCTTCTCCCGAACTGGTTCGGGAAATGGGAAAAGAAGCCCGGCAATACATGGAAAGCCGATCTTATGAAC
>CAZMDM010000378.1:0-14989 GCA_964564775.1 uncultured Desulfonema sp.
GAGATGATCATGCCCGGCGATAACATCACCATTACCGCGGAACTGATCACCCCCATCGCTATGGAGAAAGAACTGCGCTTCGCGATCCGTGAAGGTGGCAGAACCGTCGGTGCAGGTGTTGTCAGCGAAATTATCGCTTAAGGAAAGATTCGGAAATGATTACAAATACAAAAATAAGAATCAGACTCAGAGCGTATGACCACAAACTGCTGGATCAGTCCGCTTCCGATATTGTGGATACTGCCAGCAAAACCGGTGCAAAGGTTGTGGGTCCCATTCCGCTTCCGACCCGGATCAATAAATACTGTATTTTGCGCTCCCCGCACGTGGATAAAAAATCCCGCGAGCAGTTCGAAATGCGGACACACAAGCGCCTGCTGGATATACTTGATCCTACCCAGCAGACAGTAGATGCGCTGATGAAACTCGATCTTTCTCCGGGCGTGGATGTGGAGATCAAACTGTAGGATCAACTGATCGGAGAAATGGGCATGTGTAAAGGATTGATCGGAAAAAAGCTGGGAATGACTGGAGTGTTCACGCCCGAAGGAGACTATATCCCGGTAACGGTGATTCAGGTGGGTCCCTGTGTGGTTACTCAGGTCAAAACTCAGGCAACAGACGGATACAATGCTCTTCAATTGGGTTTCGAAGATAAAAAAGTTTCCCGAACCACCAAGCCCCTGAAAGGGCATTTTGCAAAAAGCGGCGGAAATTGCTTCAAAGTACTGAAAGAATTTCCCGCAGATGATCCGTCTCAGTATAGTCCGGGGCAGGCTATCGCAATTGCCGATGTATTCAAAATCGGTGAAAAGGTGGATGTTGCCGGAACAACTAAGGGTCGGGGATTTGCTGGTGTTATCAAACGGCACGGATTTCATGGCGGCAAAGAAACACACGGATGTATGAGTCGCAGAGTACCGGGGTCTATCGGCGCCAGTGCGTGGCCCTCAAGAGTCGTCAAGGGCAAAAGAATGCCGGGTCATCTTGGCAATGAGCGAAGAACCACCCGGAATATGCTGATTGTGGATATCAGACCCGAAGACAATATTGTGATGGTAAAAGGCGCGATCCCGGGACATACATCGGGTGTGGTGGAAATCCGAAAACCCAAAATCGTGAAGAAAAAGTGAGCGGACGGTAAATTATGGCTGTCATAGATGTAGTGAATATCAAAGGTGAAAAGGTCTCCGAAACCGAATTGCCGGACGCGATTTTCAATGTTCCGGTAAAGCCGTCTGTTCTGCATGATGTCGTGAAAATGCAATTGGCAAGCCGCAGATCCGGTACCGCGTCAACCAAAAAACGCGGGGAAGTCAGCGGCAGCACCCGGAAATTGTTCCGACAGAAAGGAACAGGACGGGCGCGCAGAGGCGATATCCGCTCTCCTCTGCTCAGAGGCGGCGGAGTAGTATTCGGACCTCATCCCCGGTCTTATGCTTATAATCTTCCCAAAAAAGTGAGAAGATTGGCACTGAAGATGGCTTTAAGCAGCAAGCTTCAGGATAAAAAGCTGGTGGTGCTGGATAATTTTGAGCTTCCCGATATCAAAACACGGGAATGTGTCAAAGCAATGAAAACCCTGAATCGGGAAAATGCGCTCATTGTTACGGGACAGGAAAATCGGAATCTGGAACTGTCCGCACGCAATATTCCCACGGTTAAAGTGCTGAGGGTCGAAGGCTTGAATGTATATGATATTCTCAGATACGAGAACCTGATTCTGCCGGAATCTTCGGTAAAAGCTATTGAGGGGAGATTTGACGCATGATTGCTTATGACATTATCCGAAGACCTCTGATTACCGAGAAAAGCAATATACAGAAAGACGAACTCGGGCAGTACAGCTTCGAGGTAGATCGGGATGCGAACCGTATCGAAATCAGACGTGCGATAGAACAAATTTTCAATGTAAAAGTCAGAAGCGTCCGCACCATGCACGTCAGAGGCAAGATCAAACGCCGGGGACGAATTCTGGGCAAGCGCAAAGACTGGAAAAAAGCAATTGTTACGCTGACTCCGGGGGAAAGAATTCCCTTTTTCGAAGGAGCGTAGAAATGAGAAGTGAACGATGGCAATCAGAAAAGTAAAACCCACGTCTCCCGGACGCAGATTTCAGGATTATTCGGATCGTGCGGAGATTAGCAAAGACAGTCCTGAAAAAAGTCTGCTGAAGGTTTTGAAAAAAAAAGGTGGCCGCAACGCTCACGGACATGTTACTGCCCGCCATCGCGGGGGCGGACACCGGCGTCATTACCGAATCATCGATTTCAAACGGGACAAGATCGGCGTACCTGCAAAAGTCGCAGCTATCGAATATGACCCGAACCGCAGTGCCAGAATCGCTCTGCTGCATTATGCAGACGGTGAAAAACGCTACATTATAGCTCCGGCACAGTTGTCGGTGGGGGATAAGGTCATGTCGGGTCCCGATGCGGATATCAAGCCGGGCAATACCTTGCCTCTGAGCAATATCCCGATGGGAACACTGATTCACAATATCGAACTGAAGCTGGGAAAAGGCGGTCAGATTGTCAGAAGTGCAGGCACATTCGCCCAACTGATGGCAAAAGAAGATAAATACGCGCTGATCAAGCTCCCTTCTGGAGAAGTGCGGAAAGTACTTCAGACCTGCAAAGCCACAGTCGGACAGGTCGGCAATGTCATGCACGAAAATGTATCTTTAGGAAAAGCCGGGCGCAAACGATGGCTGGGCAGACGTCCTTCGGTACGCGGTGTTGCAATGAACCCGATAGATCATCCGATGGGCGGCGGTGAAGGGCGTTCTTCTGGCGGCAGACATCCTTGTTCTCCGTGGGGCAAGCCGACCAAAGGCTATAAAACTCGTAAGAACAAAAGCACTGACCGCTATATTGTCAACAGGCGGAAATAGGAGAAGCTTATGCCGCGATCATTGAAAAAAGGTCCGTACATAGACTTGAAATTGTTTAAAAAAGTGGTTACAGCTCAGGAAAGCAGAAGCTCGAAAGTCATCAAAACATGGTCCAGGCGCTCGACGATTGTGCCGGAAATGGTGGGTGTAACGCTTGCGGTTCACAACGGAAAAAAATTCGTACCTGTGTTTGTAACCGAAAATATGGTGGGGCATAAATTGGGCGAGTTTTCGCCGACCCGGACATTTCACGGTCATTCCGGGGATAAAAAGACCAAAGTGGCGCCGGGCAAGAAGGGATAGGACATGGAAGCAAGAGCCATATTGCGATATGCGCATATTTCTCCTCGGAAAGTCCGAATGATTATCGGCGCGGTCAAAGGCAAACCGGTTCAGAGCGGGCTTGAGGCACTGAAATTCATGCCGCATAAGTCGGCAAAGATTCTGCATAAACTGGTAAGTTCCGCAGTTGCCAACGCGGATCAGAATGCCAATCTGGATGTGGATTCTCTGATTATTCGGAATATCACCGCAGACCCCGGTCCCATGCTCAAGCGTTTCAGAGCCAGAGCAAGAGGCAGAGGAACGCGGATTTTGAAACGGACAAGTCATATTACGGTCGTCCTGGCCGAAAGTTCCGGCAACTAAGGAGGTACGAAGTTTGGGTCAGAAAGTCAATCCTGTAGGGCTGAGACTGGGCGTTATCAGAACGTGGGAATCCCGCTGGTATGCCGGAAAAAGTTATGCCACCTATATCCGAGATGATTTCAGAATCCGGGAATTTCTGAAAAAGAAACTCTATCATGCAGGCGTGTCCCGGATCGAGATCGAGCGTTCTTCCAAAAGAGTGCGGCTGCGGATTTTCACGGCAAGACCCGGTATTGTCATCGGCAAAAAGGGTGCTGAAATCGAACAGATCAGAAAAGAACTGGAAAAAATGCTCGGGCACGAAGTTCTGATCGACATTCAGGAAATCCGCAAACCGGAACTGGATGCTCAGTTGGTTGCCGAGAATGTGTCGCTCCAGCTGATTCGCCGCGTGGCTTTCCGAAGAGCCATGAAACGGGGAGTTACCTCGGCGATGAGATTCGGCGCTCAGGGAATCAAGATCATCTGCTCCGGCAGACTGGGCGGTGCCGAAATGGCAAGAACCGAATGGTATCGGGAAGGTCGTGTGCCACTGCATACGCTGAGAGCAGATATTGATTACGGATTTGCCGAAGCAAAAACAACTTACGGCATTGTGGGTGTGAAGGTATTTATTTTCAAAGGCGAAGTCCTGAAAAAAGATCATCAGGTCAGCGCGGGCTAAGGAGAGTAGTTGAGATGCTGAGTCCTAAAAAGGTGAAATACCGGAAGCAGATGAAGGGGAAAATGAGAGGACTGGCGCACAGCGGCAGTTCGCTTACTTTCGGTCAGTTCGGGCTTCAGGCAGTGGAATGCGGATGGATAGATTCCAAACAGATCGAGGCTGCCCGTATTGCCATGACCCGCCATGTCAAACGCGGCGGTAAAATGTGGATTCGGATATTTCCGGATAAACCGATTACCAAAAAACCTGCGGAAGTCAGAATGGGTAAAGGCAAAGGCGCTCCCGAAGGCTGGGTAGCGGTTATCCGCCCGGGACGGATTCTGTATGAAATGGAAGGCGTTTCCAAAGAACTGGCTCAGGAAGCTTTCCGACTTGCTGCACATAAACTTCCGATCAGAACCAAGTTTGTGGAGAGGATCGAGATATGAAGGCAAGTGAAATTCGGCAGATGAGCCTTGAGGAAATGCGGCGAAAAGCGAATGATCTGAAACAGGAGTTGTTCAATTTGCGGTTTCAGAAAACCGTCAATCAGGCGGAAGCTCCTCATAAAGTCAGACAAGCCAGACGCGACATCGCAAGAATAAAAACCGTTATCAGAGAAACCGAGTTGAAAAAATAAAGTGGCGGCTATGATTGAAAAACGGGGAATGAAACGACAGGTGGTCGGAACAGTGGTCAGCGACAAAATGGATAAGACAGTTACTGTTCTGGTGGAAAGACTGGTCAAACATCGGACATATCAGAAATATGTCAGACGTCGCGCCAAATTTGCAGCGCATGACCAAGATAATGCGTGCAAAATCGGGGATACGGTGCTGATTACGGAATCGAGACCTTTGAGCAAGACCAAGCGATGGCGCGTGAGCAAAATTCTGGCAAAAGCAATGTGATTTCAGGGGAAACTGACGATGATTCAGACAGAAACACGACTGACAGCAGCGGATAATTCCGGCGCGAAAGTCTTAAGCTGCATCAAGGTATTGGGCGGTTCCAAACGGCGATACGCGACAGTCGGCGATATTATCGTGGTGTCGGTCAAAGAGGCGATTCCCAATGCCAAAGTGAAAAAAGGGGATGTTCTGAAAGCCGTTGTGGTTCGCACCAAAAAGGAACTCAGACGCCCGGATGGCTCATATATCCGCTTTGATGACAATTCGGCGGTGATTATCAACGCCCATAAAGAGCCGGTGGGAACGCGTATTTTCGGTCCTGTGGCAAGAGAGCTGCGCGCCAAACGGTTTATGAAAATCATTTCGCTTGCTCCCGAAGTGCTGTGAGCCATGGAGAAAGAAAATATGATACGAGAAAAATGCCACATCAGAAAAGATGACAAGGTCAAAATTCTGACCGGCAAAGATAAGGGCAAGATCGGCAAGGTACTGAAGGTTGACCGCAAAAAAGGGCGTATATTGGTTGAGAATATCAATATCGTAATCCGTCATGTCAAACCCAATGCAAAGAACCGTCAGGGCGGCATGGTCAAAAGCGAAGCTGCCATTCACACGTCCAATGTGATGCTGATGTGCAATAAGTGTATGTCTGCCGTAAGGCTCAAAATGCAGTATCTTGAAGACGGCAAAAAAGTACGCGTGTGCAGAAAATGCAGCGAGATTATCTGACGGAGGGTGTAATGGCACAATTGCGGCAGTATTATGAGGAACAGGTGGTTCCCAAGCTGACGGAAACCTTCAAGTACAAAAACAGAATGCAGGTTCCTCGGCTTGAAAAGATTGTCTTGAACATGGGACTGGGTGAGGCAACCCAGAATGTCAAAATTATTGATACCGCTTTGGAAGAACTGATGGCAATTGCCGGGCAGCGTCCGGTGGTTACCCGAGCCAAAAAATCCATCGCAGCCTTCAAACTCAGAGCAGGAATGCCTATCGGCTGCATGGTAACCTTGCGCCGGGACAGAATGTATGAATTTTTCAGCAAACTGGTCAATGTGGCACTGCCGCGTGTGCGGGATTTCAAAGGAATTTCGGGTAAAGCCTTTGACGGTCGGGGAAATTATTCGTTGGGAGTCAAGGAACATATCATTTTCCCGGAAATTGACTATGACAAAATCGACGCAATCAAAGGGTTGAATATTTCGGTGGTAACCAGCGCCCGAAATGATGAGGAAGGCAAAGAACTTCTGAAACTTCTGGGAATGCCGTTCAGAAGTTAAGTGTTGGGTGGAAAGTGTTAAGTGTTAAGAAAAAAACACTGGCACATAACACATAACACATAACACATAACACAAGGAGAGAGCATTGGCAAAAAAATCATTACAGATGAAGGCATTGAGAAAGCCCAAGTTCAAAGTCAGGGCTTATAATCGTTGTCCGTTATGCGGCAGGCCCAGAGCCTTTCTGAGAAAATTCGGAATCTGCCGTATCTGTTTTCGGAATCTTGCATCTCAGGGCAGACTCCCGGGCGTTATCAAATCAAGCTGGTAATAGTTTAACCAGCGGTTGACGGAGAAAAGCGATGGCAATAACGGATCCTATTGCGGACATGCTGACACGTATCAGAAATGCCGGTAAAGCAAAGTTCAACAGCGTGGATATCCCCGGCTCAAATTTGAAAATTGAGATAGCAAAAGTTTTAAAAAACGAGGGATTTATCCGAAATTACAAATTTATCAAAGATAACAGGCAGGGCATCCTGCGGATTTATCTGAAATACAACCAGACCAATCAGAGCGCTATTCTGGGTTTGGAGCGGATCAGCAAGCCCAGCCGCCGGATGTATATGAAATGTAAAGATATCCGTCCGGTATTGAACGGTATGGGCATTTCGATTCTGTCCACATCCAAAGGGATAATGACTGACCGCGATGCGCGGAAAGAAAATCTGGGCGGCGAAATGCTGTGCAAGGTATGGTAAGGAGCGACATAATGTCCAGAGTAGGCAAAAAACCGATTCCGATACCGAAAGACACTACGGTATCTTATAAGGATAGGGTTATTACCGTAAAGGGCAAAAAAGGCACTCTCGAAAGGGTGATACATCCTGACACTGACTTGAAAATCGAAGATCAGAAGATTTATGTGATTCCCACGAAAGAGACGCGGCAAGCCGATGCTCTACACGGAACGATGAGAAATCTGGTTGCCAACATGGTTACCGGAGTGAGCAGCGGTTTTGAGCGGATACTGGAAGTCAACGGTATCGGATATCGTGTGGAAGTCAAAGACAATACGCTGACTCTCAATCTGGGATATTCTCATCCGATTCACTTTCCGGTTCCAAAAAGTGTTACCGCATCGGTGGATAAAAATGCTATCAAACTTGCCGGAATCGACAAGGAAGAATTGGGTCATGTGGCTGCGGCAATCCGAAGATTGCGCGGACCCGAGCCATACAAAGGCAAGGGGATCAAGTTTGCCGAAGAACGTATTCAGCGCAAAGCCGGAAAAACCGGAACAAAATAATTGAGGATATGACGATGAGTTCGCCGGAATTGAAAAAAGAAGCGCGGCTGAGACGAAAAGAGCGAATCAGAAAAACCATCACGGGGACTGAAGAGCGTCCGAGACTGAGCGTATTCAGAAGCGCAAAACATATCTACGCGCAGATCATTGATGATAACCGAGGGCAGACGCTGGTGTCTGCCGCAAGTACGGAAAAAGCGATGAGGGAACATCCGAAATTCGAAAATAAGGTTGCCATGTCGGTTTATCTCGGAAAACTGATTGCTCAAAGAGCGATAGAAAAAGGGATTAAGAAAGTCGTATTCGACCGAGGCGGCTTTTTGTATCACGGCAGAGTCAAAGCTGTTTCCGACGGCGCTCGCGAAGCAGGTTTGGATTTTTAAAGACAGAAGACACTTTGCATTTTGCACTTTGCACTTTGCATTGTTTTTTAAGGAGGCAAGCCCTTGTTGAAACAGCAGGAGACAACAGACGCTCAGTTTATAGATAAAGTGGTTCATATCAGCCGGGTCGCAAAAGTCGTCAAAGGCGGTCGCCGATTCAGTTTCAGCGCGATTGTTGTTGTCGGGGACGGCAACGGACGAGTGGGCTACGGACTGGGCAAAGCCGGCGAAGTGCCGGAAGCCATCCGCAAAGGTGTTGAAAACGCAAAAAAAACGATGGTTCATGTGCCTTTGTCCGATGGAACGATTCCGTTCGAAGTTATCGGAAAATTCGGAGCGGGAAAAGTATTGCTCAAACCCGCGTTCAAAGGTACCGGACTGATTGCCGGAGGCGCGGTGCGTGCGGTATTGGAAGCTGTAGGGATACAAAATATTCTGACCAAATGTATGGGGTCTCATAATCCGCATAACGTGATTAAGGCGACAGTCATGGGACTTCGTCAGCTTCAGAGCCGGGATGATGTGGCAACGCGGCGCGGAAAAACTGCGGAGGAATTGTAGCATGTCTGGTAAATTGAAGATAACACTGGTCAGAAGCATGATCGGACACCCGGAAAAACATCGCAAAGTTTTGCGGGGTATGGGGCTGACCAAACTGAACCGCACGGTCGAACTCGAAGATACGCCGTGTATTCGGGGAATGATCCGGGTGGTATCTCATCTGGTAAAGGCTGAGGAGAAAAGCGAATGAGACTGCATGAATTATCTCCGGCGGAAGGATCGGTTAAATCTAAAAAGCGTGTGGGGCGCGGTATCGGTTCAGGACACGGCAAAACATCCTGTCGGGGATCGAAAGGACAGCGCGCCCGTTCTGGCGGAGGTGTCAGACCCGGCTATGAGGGCGGTCAGATGCCGATTCACCGCAGACTTCCCAAACGTGGTTTTTCCAATTTCGTATTTAAAAAGGTCTTTGCGATTGTCAATCTTCGGGATTTGGCAAAATTCGAGAGCGGAGCGGTTGTGGACGAAGCTGCTTTAGTCAAAGCTGGGATTGTCAAAGGCTCATGGGACGGCATCAAAGTTCTGGGTAAAGGCGAAATCACTATTCCTCTGACGGTTCGCGTGGACCGGATCAGCGAGGGAGCAAAGGCAAAAATCGAAGCTTGCGGCGGCAAAGCAGAGCTGATTGATATCGGGCAGGCGACTGCAAACGAGGCATAAATTATGGTCGGCAGCGGCTTTCAGAATATTTTCAAAATTCCGGAACTCAAAAAACGGATTTTTTATACCTTTATGCTGCTGATCGTCTATCGTATCGGCGTGCATGTACCTACGCCGGGAATAGACAGCGTGGCTCTCGCCTCTTTTTTTGCCAAAGCGAAAGGTACGATTTTTGTCATCTTCGATATGTTTGCCGGAGGCGCATTGGAGCGGTTTTCCGTGTTTGCTCTCGGCATCATGCCGTATATTAGCGCGTCCATTATTTTGCAGTTGTTGACGGTGGTTGTGCCGCATTTGGAAAGATTGTCCAAAGAAGGCGAGCAGGGACGCAAAAAAATTACGCAATATACCCGTTACGGTACGGTTCTGCTGAGTCTGATTCAGGGAATCGGTATCAGTATCGGACTGGAAAGCATGTCTGCACCGGGTGGTGCGCCGGTAGTTATTGATCCGGGCTGGGGTTTCAGGCTGCTGACGGTTATTACGCTGACCTCAGGAACAGCGTTTATCATGTGGCTGGGCGAACAGATTACCGAACGCGGTATCGGAAACGGGATTTCGTTGATTATTTTCGCGGGAATTGTTGCCCGAACTCCCAATGCGATTTCCAATACGCTTCAACTGATGAAAACCGGTGAAATGGCAATATTCAAAGTTCTGATTCTGCTGATTCTCATGGTTGCGGTTATCGCGGTGATTATTTTTGTGGAGCAGGGGCAGCGCAGAATTCCGGTTCAGTATGCCAAACGGGTTGTGGGAAGACGGATGTACGGAGGACAGAGTACGCATCTTCCCTTGAAAATCAATCAGTCTGGAGTTATTCCGCCGATTTTTGCATCATCTATCATTATGTTTCCGGCAACCTTGGCGAGTTTTGTCAAAGTGCCCTGGATGCAGGCGGTATCCGAAGCAATTATGCCGGGAAAATTGCTGTACGAATTGTTGTATGTGGGGTTTATTTTCTTTTTCTGCTACTTCTACACCGCTGTAACATTCAATCCGGTGGATGTGGCAGACAATATGAAAAAACACGGCGGTTTTATTCCCGGTATCAGACCCGGAAGCAGAACCGCAGATTATATTGATAAGGTGCTGACCCGGATTACTCTAGGCGGAGCGACGTATATTTCGATTATCTGTGTTCTGCCGTCGGTGCTGATGGCGCAGTTCAATGTACCGTTTTATTTCGGAGGTACCGCTCTTCTGATTGTCGTAGGGGTGGCGATTGATACGATGGCTCAGATCGAATCCCATTTGCTGACCCGTCATTACGAAGGGTTTCTGAAAAAAGGCGGCGGAAGAATTCGAGGACGTTATTAACCGAAGATCGGAAATATCTGTACGGGGCGAGGAGATTTATGGCAAAAGAAGAACCGATCAGGGTTCAGGGTACAGTGGTTGAAACCCTGCCCAACGCGATGTTCAGAGTCGAACTCGAGAACAAGCATCAGATTTTGGCACATATTTCAGGTAAAATGCGGATGCACTTCATCAAAATTTTGCCGGGCGATACGGTAACTGTCGAGTTATCGCCCTATGATCTGACTCGCGGCAGAATCACGTACAGAGCCAAATAAAAATGAGAGATGAGAAATGAGAAATAAATATTTCTCACTTACTTCTCACTTCTCATTCAAAAGGAGTGTGTTATGAAGGTGAGAGCATCCGTCAAACGGATATGCAGCAAATGTAAGATTGTCCGCAGAAAAGGGATCATCAGGGTGATCTGTGAAAATAAGCGGCATAAACAACGGCAGGGATAGGAGGCAGGACTTTGGCACGTATTGCGGGCGTAGATTTACCCAAACGTAAGCGGATTGAAATCGGATTGACGTATATTTACGGTATCGGTCGGGCTACTGCGAAAAATATCCTTCAGCGGCTCAATATCTCTCCCGATATCAAAACCGATGACCTGACAGATGAGCAGGTTAATAATATTCGTAAAGTGATTGACGGCGAATACAAGGTCGAAGGTGAACTTCGAACCCAGATTTCCATGAATATCAAGCGATTGATGGACCTGGGCTGTTATCGGGGACTGAGACACCGCAAGGGACTTCCGGTTCGGGGGCAGAGAACCAAAACCAATTCGCGCACCCGTAAAGGACCCAGAAAAGCTGCTATCAAGAAAAAAGCAGTGGCAAAGAAATAAGTTTTAGGAGGACTAAGGACTAACCGATGCCAAGGAAAACCCGTACCAAAAAAAAGGAAAAGAAGAATATACCTAACGGAGTGGTGCATATCCAGTCTACGTTCAACAACACCATTGTTACGATTACGGACCCGGTAGGCAATATTGTATCATGGTCGAGCGCGGGAGTTCAGGGATTCAAAGGTTCCCGTAAAAGCACACCCTTCGCGGCTCAGATGGCGGCGGAAGATGCTGCCAAAAAGGCAATCGAACACGGCATGAGGAATGTGGATGTGTATGTCAAAGGTCCGGGCGCAGGCAGAGAGTCTGCGGTCAGATCCTTGCAATCAGCAGGATTCAACGTAACCCTGATCAAAGATGTAACCCCTATCCCGCATAACGGGTGCCGACCGCCCAAACGACGCAGAGTTTAACGGATGCTAGGAGGAAAAATTTGGCACGCTACACAGGTTCTGTTTGCCGGCTATGCCGACGTGAAAATGTAAAGTTGTTTCTGAAGGGAGACCGCTGTTATTCGGATAAGTGTGCATTTGACCGCCGCGGATATCCGCCAGGTCAGCACGGTCAGCGGCGTCACGGAAAACCGTCAGATTACGGTATTCAGCTTCGTGAAAAGCAGAAAATCAAACGTATTTATGGGCTGTGCGAAAAGCAGTTTCATCTGTTTTTCGAACGGGCAGATCGCCAGAAAGGGATCACCGGTACCAATCTGCTGTCTATGTTGGAATGCCGCTTGGATAATGTGGTTTATCGTCTGGGATTTGTCAATTCGCGGATACAGGGGCGCCATTTCGTATCTCACAGCCATTTTACGGTCAATGGCAGAAAGGTTAATCTGCCTTCGTATCTGATCAAAGCAGGCGATGTGATTGAAGTCCGGGAAAAAAGCCGGGGAGTTCAGGCAATTGCCGACTCTCTCAATGCGGTAGTCCGCAGAGGGATTCCGCAATGGCTCGATCTGGAAAAAGATAAGTTCAGAGGCACGGTCAGATCTCTGCCGGTTCGCGAAGACATCACGATGCCGATGCAGGAACAACTGGTTGTAGAGCTTTATTCCAAATAATGTGGGAAGTGTTACGTGGAAAGTGTTAGGTGTTAAAAAAATACATAACACATAATACATAACACATAACACATGACACTTATGGAGTAAAAAAATAATGTCATCATCAGATGAACTCATGTATATGAACTGGCGGCAGATGATAATGCCGGAAAAGGTAGAGGTCAGTAGCCGTCCCAATTACGGCAAATTTGTCTGTGAGCCGCTGGAAAGAGGGTTTGGCACGACTATCGGCAATACCTTACGCCGCATTATTCTGTCTTCGCTGCATGGCGCTGCGATCACATCGGTCAGATTCGATTCGGTGATGCACGAGTTCAGCGCGATTCCCGGAGTATCGGAAGATGTTTCGGAAATCATTCTGAACCTGAAAGAGGTGCGTCTCAAAGTCGCCGATCCCGAACCGAGAATGGTACGAATCGAGACCAACAAAGAAGGTCCGGTGTTTGCACGAGATATTGTCAGCCCTGATGGAAGAGTGGAAATTTTAAACCCTGATCAGCATATCGCGACGCTGTCCTCAGGTGCCAAGCTCAGAATGGAAATGGCAGTCAGAGTCGGCAAAGGATATGCGTTGTCCGAATCCAATAAAGATAAAAATGCTCCGATCGGAACCATTCCGATTGACTCGGTTTTTTCTCCGATTCGCAAAGTGAGTTATGTGGTTGGCAACGCGCGCGTGGGACAGCGTACAGACTATGATAAACTCACGATGGAAGTATGGACGGACGGAAGTATCCGACCGGAAGATGCGGTTTCCTATGCTGCCAAAATTATGAAAGAGCAGATGAGTATTTTTATCAATTTTGACGAACATCAGGAACCGGAACCTATCGGCAGGAACGATGAAGAAAGAAAGCCCAAATTCAATGAAAATCTGTATCGGAGTGTCGAGGAACTCGAACTTTCTGTCAGAAGTGCGAACTGCCTGAAAAACGCGGATATACATAAAATTTATCAATTGGTGAGCAAAACCGAAGCAGAAATGCTCAAGACCAAAAATTTCGGACGCAAATCTCTGAATGAAATCAAAGAAGTGCTTTCCGAAATGGGGCTTTCCTTAGGCATGAAACTGGAAGGGTTTGTGGCTCCTGAAGAAGATATGGCAGGAAAAGGAGAAGACTGATTTCATGAGACATCGAGTAGCGACCCTGAAATTAAACAGAACAAGCAGTCACCGGAAAGCCATGTTTCGGAATATGGTAACATCGCTGTTCAAATATGAGCGTATCCGTACCACAGACGTCAAGGCAAAAGCATTGAGAAGCTGGGCGGATCATGTTATCACTCTGGCAAAACGAGGTGATCTTCATGCCAGACGACAGGCGTTGGCAATTGTTCGTGAAGCAAATGTGGTACATAAGCTGTTCGAGGAAGCACCGGAACGTTTCAAAGATATTTCCGGAGGCTATACGCGGATTATCAAACTCGGTCCCCGCCCCGGCGATGCTGCACCGATCTCTCTGATCGAGCTGGTGTCTGCTAAGGACAAGGAAAAAACGCCGAAGGTCAGAAGACCCAAAGAGGAAGCAGCTGCCGCTCCGACTGCGGAAGTTCAGTCCGCACCTCAGCTTGCGCCTGATACGGCGGCGTCCGAACCCGCATCGCAGACAGAAAGTGATGCTCCGGTTTCGGAATCCGAAAAACCGACCGAAAGTTGATAGGCAAGCGATATAAAAAAGCTCTGTTCGGAAATAACAGAGCTTTTTTTATGCTGTATAACGATTTATTCTCAGATTTTCATTGCTTCTCGAACCTCTGCCATTGTCTGCTGTGCAATCGCTCTTGCTTTGTTGCTGCCCGAAACGATCATATCCGATACCAAATCGGGATTTGCCTCGTAAAATTTCCGTTTTTCCCGAATCGGCTCAAGCGCTTTGATCAGATTCTGTGCCATAATCTTTTTGCACTCCACACATCCGATTTTGGCAACGCGGCATTCGCTGTTTGCCCGATCAATAATATCCTGAGAACTGTATAGCTTATGAAATTCGAATACGTTGCAGATATCGGGATCACCCGGATCGCTTTTTCTGGCGCGATTCGGATCCGTGATCATCTGAGAAACTTTTGTGGAAATCTCATCAGGAGAATCCGACAGATAAATCGCATTGTTATAGCTTTTGCTCATTTTGCGGCGATCCAGTCCTAAAATTTTGGGCGTCTGGGTCAGCACAGATTCGGGTTCGGGAAATACCTGTCCGTACAGAAAGTTGAATCTTCGGGCAATCTCACGGGTGATTTCCACATGAGGCACCTGATCCACGCCCACTGGCACGGCATTTGCTTTGTAGATGATGATATCTGCTGCCTGAAGCACAGGATAGCCCAGAAATCCGAATGTTGACAAGTCTTTATTTTCAAGCTGTACAATCTGATCTTTATAGGTCGGATTTCTTTCCAGCCAGGGAACCGGCGTAATCATGGAAAGCAGTAGAAACAATTCCGCATGTTCTTTAATCAGAGATTGGACGAACAGCGTGCTTTTTTCAGGAGAAAGCCCAGCGCTTAGCCAGTCTTTCATCATTTCATGAATATAGCCC